>JAEYQM010000033.1 GCA_023410025.1 Bacillota bacterium | reverse complement strand
TTATTTCAAAACCTCCATCTCGATATTGTTTTCTTTACAAAGTAATTCTATTTTCTTTTTAACTAGTTTTGTTGGAGCGTACTTGCCGTTTTCCCATCTATTTACCGATGTATAAGACACTCCTAATAGATCTGCTAAACCCATCTGAGATAGGTTCAATTTTACTCTTAAGTGCATTATTGCTGATGCATAGTCTAGTTTCATATATACATATACCTCCATGCAAATCTGTAAAACTCTTTAGAACATTATAGCACTTTTTTGAGAAAATTACAAGTAGTTTGGCTGATTCTGTCGAGACAAAACAGAAATTTTTATAAAACTTTTTTCTTAATCGTTCCGTAGATAACCCCTATCGTTCCGTTGATAGACCTTTCGTTTCGCAGTTTCTATCTTTCGTTCCGTAGCACCTATCTTTCGTTCCGTTGATAAGGCTATCGTTCCGTAGTAGGTTTAAGCAAAAGAAAAAAGCCCTGCAAAAGTGCCGATTGACACCTCTACAAGGCTTATTTCGTATTTACAGAAAGGGAATAAAACCCTATATGACAAAGAAAAAAGGTCTGACACTATTGTATCAAACCTATGCTTTTCTTATGGTGGAATAGAGGGGAGTCGAACCCCTGTCCAAACTATTATCCATTCTGCTTTCTACATGCTTATCTTGTTATCTTTAGTTCATACATAGACATGCAACAAGCAAACTACCTATGACTAGCTTCTAGATTTCAAGTACCTTGGCGAAACAAACAAAATACTCAACCCGCAGTTTCTAAGACTCAAATGGTTAAACCCTGAGGGTCGGTCTAACCTTGAGTGCTACGCTTTATTAAGCAGCGAAAGCTAATTTATTGTTTGTGTTTCCGGTTATTTAAAAACCTCGGCGTTTTAACGTTCGCAACAACGGCATGCTTACATTACTTCAAATAGCCTGTCGAAACCATGACTATCCCATTTTAGGAAGTAATATTCTTCCTAATAATATTTTACTAAAAATTATTTAAAATGTAAATAGTTATATACTAGAATACAAATATTGTTAATAAATAAATAATTGCAAGTGTAGAGGATACAAATCCTAAATAAGCTAAAATTTTACCCATATTTTGAAATGCCTTCAAATTACTTTTTGAAGGTTTTTTTGATAATTTAATAGCTAAAAAGCTAAATAAGTAAATGGGTATAACCATTGAAAGTAATCCTAAAATAAATGTTAATACTGGGTAATCAATTAAATCCGTATTATCATTATATAAAGTTGAATCATATTTAATGTTTAGTTTCTTTTTAAAAACTCTATTTTCTTCAAAATCAAATCCACAATTATCACATACTTCTACATGTGTACTAAACTCTTTACCACAACGTTCACACTTCATACTTTACCTCTTGCTTTTCAATTTTTGTTCTATTTCCCTTTGTGCGCTTTTTTCTTTCATATCATCACGTTTATCGTAATTTTTCTTACCTTTACCAAAAGCAATCTTTAGTTTACATAAACCATTTTCTAGATATACTTCTAACGGTATTAAAGTTAATCCCTCAAGTTGAAGTTTACCAATCATTTTTCTAATTTCATTTCGATGAGCCAAGAGTTTTCTATCTCTTAGTTCATCATGATTAAAAATATTTCCTTTCTCATATTTGGAAATATTCATATTTACAATCCATAATTCATTATTCTTAATATCACAATATGCATCAGATATATTAACTTTATTATTTCTTATGGATTTAATTTCGGTACCTTTTAAAACAATTCCAACATCATAGGTATCAAGAATGAAATAATCATGACTTGCCTTTTTGTTTCTTGCGATAACCTTTATCCCTTTTTCCAAACTTTTCACCCCCAACAATTACAAAATCTACTTGACGTAATTCTTTACTTGCTTTTTTAACCTTAACAGTTATTCTTTCCCCCATACGATATTCTTTATTTGGTCCTACTAAAGACATTCTATTTTCGTTAAAAAAATAATATCCTGGCAAATTAGAAATGTGGATAAACCCTTCAACAGTATTATCCAAGGCAGCAAATAAACCAAAGTTTGTAACTGATGTAATTGTTGCTTCATGAATTTCCCCAATATGTTTAGTCATATATTCAGCTTTCTTCATATCATTTACTTCATATTCACAATCAATGGCATCACGTTCTTTTTTACTAGAATGACTTGCAGCATACACAATTTTACCATAGGCAATATCTTGATCTTTAGAACTCACTTTACCTTCAAATAAATATTGTCTTAAATATCTATGAACAATTAAGTCTGGATATCTTCTAATTGGCGAAGTGAAATGGGTATAAGCATCACTTGCTAGACCATAATGACCAATATTCTTTTCACTATACTTTGCTTTAGCCATCATTCTCAAAAGTAATGTTGATAACCCTTTATCCTCTTCTTTAATACTTCTCAATAAATGTTGTAAGGCTATTGGACTAACTCTGTTCTTTTTTATATTTACTCTATAACCCATTGTTTTAACAACTACACTAAATTTTTGAAGTTTTAAGTAATTTGGTTCATCGTGAATTCGATAGATGAATGGTAAGTTAAGGTTTAGAATTGTTGATGCAACAGTTTCATTAGCTTTAAGCATAAACTCTTCAATCAACTTTTCACCAGCACCTCTTG
Source organism: Bacillota bacterium (assembly GCA_023410025.1). Taxonomy (GTDB): domain Bacteria; phylum Bacillota_I; class Bacilli_A; order ML615J-28; family CAG-698; genus JAEYQM01. Next base: position 10,718 of record JAEYQM010000033.1, on the reverse strand, counting down.
TTCTTAATACAACATCAACTGGTTCACCCTTATCATTAACTATAATTCTTGATTCAGGAATATCAAAATCAAGAGAACCACGAGAAGATCTTTCTTCATTTAGAATTCTTGATAATTTATACATATTCATTATATCTTCATAGATATCACTATATTTTGTAATTTCTTCTTTATCGGCTTCTTCAATAATTTTATTAATTGAAGTATAAGTCATACGATACTTAGTCTTAATAACTCCTTCAAATATATCATGATTAACAACATCACCATAATTATCAATTTCCATAACGCAACACATTACTAATTTATCTTCATTTGCATTTAATGAACATAAATCATTAGATAGTTTATGAGGTAACATTGGTATTACTCTATCAGCCAAATATACACTTGTTCCTCTTAAAAAAGCTTCTTTATCAAGTTCAGAGTTTTCAGTAACATAATAACTTACATCAGCAATATAAACACCTAATTCAAAGTTACCATTTTCTAGAATTCTTACGCTTATAGCATCATCTAAGTCTTTTGCATCTTCCCCATCTATTGTAATAATAGTTCCAGTTACAACACGTCTTCTTTTCTTTTCTACTTCAATATCAATTTTTAATGATGATACTTCATCGATTACATCTTTTGGAAATTCCGATTCAAAGCCATATCGATATGCAATTGCTTTAATATCAATACCAACATCATTAATATTACCGATTATTTCTTTTACTTTACCCTTTACAAGATAAGCATTAACATATTCATCAATTTCAAAATCAACAACATCTCCAACTACACTTATCCCAAAATCCTCAACATCAAATGTAAGGTTTAATTTTTTATCTTCAGGAATAAAAATTTTCTTATTGCCTTTTCCTAAATTAATAGTACCGATAATATTTTTTAAGTTTCTTTCAATAACTTCAATTACCATGGCTTCTTTCTTAGCGCCAACTTCTTCTTCACCACTAATGACAGAAAAAAGTATTTTATCTTTATTCATACTGCCACCAAGATATTCTTTAGAAACATATAAGTCTTCGGTAAAATCTTCACATGTAATAAAACCAAAACCCTTATCCTTTATTTCAATAGTACCTATAAACAAATTAAATTTCCTTAATAAATCATATTTCTTTTTCTTAGTTTGTTTTATTAAATATTCTTTTTCTAATTCATCTAAGATTTTTTTCAATTCATCTATATCACATTCCAAAAGGACACTTAACTCTTCAAGTGTTTTCGCATTATATCCTTTTGTATTCATTAATTCCAAAACTTTATCTTTCATCTTTATACCTCTTACAAAAAATAGGCCTATGAATAGGCCTATTATGACTACAATCTCTCAACGAAGAATGACACAATTATGGAAAGAATCAAGAAAGCAACTGATAGGCTTGTTGTGATCCAACTAACCCAAACTTCAAAACCGCGTTCTTTTCTATTTGCGAATAATTCAGATTTCTCACCAGTAAAAGCAGATGTTGCGTCTTCTTTTGATTCTTGTAAAATGATTATAATTATTAATAAGCATGAAACGATTAATAATAAAATATCCCAAAAAGTCATAAAATCCTCCCGATATATTGTTTCCAATATTTATACTCATATGCACTATTTATTATACCACAATCTAAATAAAAGTGCAAATATAATTTACAATAATATTACTACTTTTTAATACAAAATACATTTGTTTTTATATATTGAAATAAAATTCTTAAATCTCTTTTCATATGATATCTTTCAAAATAAATTGAGAGAAGAAAAGAAAGTCCACCAATATATACAAAGGATGGAAATATTGCCCATAATATTGGCCAATATTTTTTTTCACCAGCAAACTCACCATATGGAATTTTCATCATAAAGTTTGGTGTAAAAAATGCTAGTATTCCTTCAACTCCAGGAATAGAATCACTAACTCCAAAAGCCATTGAAAAGTTACGATAGCCATCATTAAATAAATCACTTCCACGTAATTCAACTAAACCAATTTCTGTAAGAATTACTTCATTAACTAATATAATTGTAAGAACAATAACAAAACAAATTGGAACATTATAAATTCTATGATAATTAAGTTTATGTAAACCAGTTGCAACCATTAAGAATGGTGCAACAGTAATTATTGTATGGGCAACATAAAACCTGATTGTATCAAAGATAAATGCTTCTTTTCCTAAAGCTTCAGCTGGAAAAAACACTGCAAGTGTTCCACTAATTACCCCAACATAAAACATATAATCTTTTAATATTTTATTTTTTGTTAGAAATACAAATGGAAAAATTAAAGTTGATAAAGCACAAATATTCTCAGGTGTAATTTTTCTTATTGCTGTTGGATCATCAATATATGGTGGAAACACTAGTTTTAAGAAATGAACAATTAAAGCAAAAAATAGCATCCCTGATATATAACGCTTTTTAAAATTATCACTCTTACCTTCTAATAGTATTAGACTTCCTATTAAAAATATAAAAAAGAATGCAATATAAATGAAATAAACTAGATTAAACATTTTTAAATTCATTTTTTCACCCTACCAAAATATAATCTCATTGTACCATAATTACATTTTTAATGCAAGAAAAAACTAGAGCAAAGCTCTAGTTAGATTAAGGCATTTCTAAGAACATCTTCTACTGTATCAACACTAACAATTTGTAATTCTTCTAATACACTAGATGGAACATCTTCAAGATCCTTCATATTGTCTTTTGGAATTAAAATTTTTGTTAATCCAGTACGATGTGCAGCAATTGCTTTTTCACGTAATCCACCAATTGGTAAGACTCTTCCACGTAAAGTAATTTCTCCAGTCATACCAACTAAACGGTTAACATATCTATGGCTTAGTGCTGAGGTTAATGCAGTTGCAATAGCTACACCTGCAGAAGGTCCATCTTTTGGAACAGCTCCTTCAGGAACATGGATGTGAATATCATTAGCTTTAAAAATTTCTTGGTCAATTGCAAACTTATTTGCATTTGATTTTACATAACTCAAAGCTGCTTGAGCAGATTCTTTCATTACGTCTCCAAGTTTTCCAGTAAGAACTAATCTTCCATCACCCTTGTAATATGTAACTTCTATTGGCAAAGTATCTCCACCAAATGCAGTATATGCTAAACCTGTAACTACACCAATTTGATTATCTTGATCTAATCTATTATATGTGAAACGAGGTTTACCTAACCAAGCAGTTAAATTATTTTCATTAATGGTAATCTTTTCAACTTTTTCCATAAGAATTGTTTTAATTGCACGGCGAATTAAAGTTCCTATATGTCTTTCAAGTTCACGAACACCGGCTTCTTTTGTATACTCACGAATGATTTTCCATAAGGCTTCATCAGTAAGAACAAAGTCAACTCTTGATAAACCATGAATATCAAGTTGTTTGTTAATTAAATGTTTCTTAGCAATTTCAAACTTTTCAAATTCAGTATAACTACTTAATTCTACAATTTCTAATCTATCTTTTAGAGCAGCAGGAATATTTTCTAAATAGTTTGCTGTTGCAATAAAAAACACTTTTGATAAATCATAAGGTTCTTCTAGATAGTGATCACTAAAGTATTTATTTTGTTCTGCATCTAATACTTCAAGCATTGCACTTGCAGGATCTCCCTTATAATCACTTGACAATTTATCTATTTCATCAAGTAAGAAAACAGGATTAATTACTTTAGCTTTCTTCATCCCTTGTAAGATTCTACCAGGAAGAGCACCTAAATATGTTCTTCTATGTCCACGAATTTCACTTTCATCCTTTACTCCACCTAAAGATTGTTTCACAAATTCTTTATTTAAAGCAGTAGCAATACTTCTAGCTAAAGAAGTTTTCCCTACCCCTGGTGGACCTACAAGACAAAGGATTGCTTGTGGATTTTTATTTGTCATTATTCTTACAGCAAGATATTCAAGAATACGATCTTTTACTCTATCAAGTCCGTAATGATCTTTATCTAATTGCTCTTTGGCTTTCTTAATATCGTTAGTATCTTGAGAAGCTTTACTCCAAGGTAGAGCAATTAAGAAATCAATATATGTTCTAGCAATGGCATTTTCACCACTTGCTATTGATAAGGTACTATAACGAGCAAGTTCGTTTAAGGCTTTTTCTTCAATTTCTTTAGGCATCTTAGCTTCAAGAATCTTTTCTCTTAATTCATCGATTTCTGATTCTTTTTTAACTTTATCTCCTAATTCATCTTGAATAACCTTCAACTTTTCACGAAGATAATATTCTTTTTGATTTTCACTAATTGATTTTTTAACTTCATCATCAATTTTAGTTTCAATTGATTGAATGTATTTTTCTCTCTTAATATCTTGAAGCATGTATTTTAGTCTTTCACTAACACTTGAAGTGTTAAGATATTTTAATTTAGCGTTAAAGTCAAGTGGAAGGTTATAAGCAAGTAAATCGGTTAATACATCAGCAGTAACTCCATTAGTTACTTTTGTAATTAAGTCTGGATTACTTACAAATAATTTTTGGCCATTAGCATCTAACTCATCAATTAATAATCTTACGAAAGCTATTTCTTCATTTAATGAATCATTATCATTTGGTTTTGTAACAAAGCTTACGATATAATATGGCATTACACTAATATATTCAAGTATTTCACAACGAACAATTCCAACTACTTTTAGTTTATGAACAGCTGTTGCATCCATATTATAAACAACTTTTGCCACAATACCAATTTTGTTAATATCATTTGGCTTTGGATTTTCAACAGAAAGTTGCTTTTGAACTAATAATACAATATGTTTATTTTGATCAAGTGCTGCTTTAACCGCTTTTTGATTTTCAAGTTTTGTAACATCTAATCTAATTTCATTATTAGGTAGCGGCACAATTCCTCGCACTGTTATCGCAGGCAAAACTTCTTGAACTACTGTCTGATTTGAAAACACAAAATCAACTCCTTTCTTGAAAGAAGCCAATTAGGCTGTCTTACTTAATTTAGGTTCTCCTTGGTTTAAAACCACATCTCTAGTTATTATGCATTTCTTCAATGTTTTTTGTTCTGGTACTTTAAACATAATTTCTAACATAATATTTTCAATAATTGCCCTTAGACCACGAGCACCTGTTTTTTGAGAATATGCCATTTCCGCAATAGCTTCAATTGCATCAGGTTCAAATTCTAGGTCAATTCCATCCATTGCAAACATAGCTTGATATTGTTTGATAATTGCATTTTTAGGTTCTTTTAATATTCTCACTAAATCTGAAACTTCAAGTGGAAGTAAAGCAGCTAAAACAGGTAAACGTCCAACTAGTTCTGGAATAATTCCATACTTTTGAATATCATCGTGGTTAACATTAGTATATGCATCTTTTAAAGTTCTTAAAGAATGATTATTACCTATACTATTAAATCCAATTGATTTTTTACCTAAACGATTATTAACAACATCTTCTATACCTTCAAATGATCCACCACAGATGAATAAAACATTAGAAGTATCAAAAGGAATAAATTCTTGATGAGGATGTTTTCTTCCTCCTCCAGGAGGAACATTTGCAACCGTACCTTCTAAAATTTTTAAAAGGGCTTGTTGGACACCTTCACCACTTACATCACGAGTAATTGAAACATTATCACCTTTTCTAGCGATCTTATCAATTTCATCTATGTAGATAATTCCTTTTTGTGCTGCTTCAACATTAAAATCAGCAGCTTGTAATAGACGTAACAACACATTCTCAACATCTTCGCCAACATATCCTGCTTGTGTAAGTGAAGTTGCATCAGCAATAGCAAATGGCACATTTATAATCTTTGCTAGGGTCTTAGCAAGTAATGTTTTACCACTACCAGTAGATCCTAACAATAGTATGTTACTTTTTTCAAGTTCAATATCCTTTAAATCAAATAAATTATTTTGAACTCTCTTATAATGATTATACACAGCAACACTTAAAACTTTTTTGGCATACTCTTGGCCGACGATATATTCGTCAAGTTTATCATATATACCTTGTGGTGTTAAATCTAGTGTAAATTCAACTTCTTCATGTTCTACATCATCATCATGATCTTTATCTAGTTCAAGCATTTGGTGGCATACACTAATGCACATCTCACAGATAAAGCAATCATCACCTTCAACTAAACGACGATTTTCAGTAGCTGGAAGACCACAAAACGAACAAACATTAACTTTATCATCAAATCCCATAAGATACCTCCTTATTTAATAATTGCAGTTTCTTTAATTAAATTAATTGCCTTTCTAATTTGTAAATATGGAGTTAAGATTTCTTTAGAATATAATTTTTTAATTTCAGCAAGAGATTTTTTAGTTTCTTGTGCGATTTCTTTAAATTCATTTTCGTATTCTTCGCTAGTAACTTTAATCTTTTCTACTTCAGCAACTTTTAAGAATACAACTCTTTGTTTTACTGTAGCAATAGCTGATGGTTCTAAATTCTTCTTGTAATCTTCTACACTTCCAATACCATAGAATCCTAATAAAGTTTCTACTGGAATATTATACATTTTAGCTTGGTTTTCAAGTTGAGATAATGCTCTATTGATTTCTTCATCAATTAATCCTTGAGGAACATCAAGTTTTGCATTATTTACAGCTAAGTTTAATAAATCATCCATTAATTTATTTTCACTAGCTTCTTCTTTTTCTTTTACAAGAACATCTTTTACATATTCTTTGTAAGCTTCAACTGTCTTAACTTCTTCTAATTCTAATTCATCTTTTACAAATTCGTCAGTTAATTCTGGTAATACACGTTTTTTAATTTCATGTAATTTAATTTTAAATTCTGCATCTTTACCTTTTAGGTTTTCAGCTTGATAATTTTCAGGGAATGTTACTTTAATAGTTTTTTCTTCCCCTGTTTTCATTCCTAACATTTGATCTTCAAACCCTGGAATAAATTGACCACTACCGATTTCTAATGAATAATTTTCTGCTTTTCCACCTTCGAAAGCCACACCATCAGCAAATCCTTCAAAATCAAATACGGCAGTATTTCCGTTTTCTAACACAGCATTTTCTACAACTTCAAGTTCAGCGAATGATTTTAAAGTGTTATTAATATAATCTTGAACGTCTTGTTCAGTTACATTAGCATTTTCTTTTTCGATTGTTAATTCTTTGTATTGACCTAACTCTACTTCTGGCCATACTTCAACAATAATAGAAAATTTTAATTTCTTGCCACGTCCAATTGTTTCATAATCTACATCAAGTTCAGGATTTCCAACAACTTGTAATTTATGTTTTCTTACTGCTTCATCATAGCTTTTATTTAATGCAATATTTAATGCATCATCATATAAGCTTTCTTCACCAAATTTAGCATTATAAATTTCTCTTGGTAATTTTCCTTTACGGAATCCTTTTACTTCAATATCTACAACTTTCTTTTCAAAAGCTTGATCAATTGCTTGATCGAATTCTTCACTACCAAGAACAAAATTTAATTTTACTTTACATCCTGAAACTTTTTCTAATTTAATACTCATTATAATTCTCCTTTATATATATAATATTATAGCCAATTTCTCCCCAAATTGCAAGAAATTATACCTCTATTTGAAACACGATTCTAAGTACTCGATCTAGTTCTTTTATAATGCTATCCTCATATCCCAGTTCATAAACAACATTTATTAAATCAAAAAAACGATATAATAAATACTCCTTATCTACTTCAATATCTCCTAGCATTTCTTTTGAAACTTCATTGACAAAGTTAACAATTAATAGACAAAGCGATGTTTCATAAAACACATCATTATTCAATGATAATATATTATTGTAATTAGCACCATCATTGGAATAAAAATGTTTTACTGATTCATTATTTAGTATTTTTGATTTTTTTATTAAACTCTTAGCCTGATAGATATCTACAAGGGCAATATGGCTAAGAAGCGTAAAATAAATAGTATCAAAACTTTCATAACCCTTTTTTAGAAGTTCATCATTTACCATAATGACTTCATCAAACAAAAATAACTGAAAATATGATTCTAATAAAATATCAAACAAATCTGTATCTTTAAATAATTCAACACTTTCAACTAATTCATCTTTAAAACTACAAACTACATTATACTTCTCACTATCATATGCTTCATATATTCGACTAATGGTTTGTGATTTCCCTTTAGGAAATTTAATTATATTGTTCATGTTGCCCTCTATTTAAATTATTTATTTTATTAGGTAAATAATTCCACATTTGCTATCTTAATTATACCTGAGGATAATTAAAAGTCAATTTAATACGCCGAAGTAAACCTATAAGTTTAAGACAAAATTCAACATAATTAGAGTTGAAATAAGTGCTAGAATTGATGGAATAAAGTTATACTTCATAAACTCACCAAATTTAAGTTTCACATCTAATTTTTGTAGAATACTCATCCACATTATTCCTGCCAATGCTCCAATTGGTGAAAATAAGGCGCCTAGATTAGATCCCACAATTGTTGCATAAACTCCTTTAATAAGGGCATTTGGTCCAACTGTAGATAATATTTGACTGTATAAAACACTCATTGGAATATTATTAATTAAATTAGAACTAAAAAATGATGCAATTCCGTATTTATATATAATATTATCATTCCCCAAAATTTGGGCAATATTATTAGTAATATCATATTTATATAATGCAAGCACAATTATAAACATTGATATTAAAAATGGTATTAAATTCCATGGTGCTCTATATAAAGTCTTTTTTAATATTACCCCAGTTTTACCTTTAATAAGACAATATATTATAACACATACAATTAAAGATACCATAAAAAATAAAGAAATTATCCACATTGGTAAACTAACATATGAAGATATTGCTAGAATGACTGTACAAAATGCTAGGTGAATTAAACCAATTATTAATAGACCCTTATCAGCAATTCTTACTTCACTATCCTCTTTTATCATTGGTTTTTTTAATTCTTTTCTAAATATTAAATATACAAATAAGAATGCAACTAAACTACCAACAATAGTTGGTAAAAACATTACCTTCATATATTCAACAAACCCAATATTATACATTGTTGCAAGATAAATATTTGTCGGGTTACCAATTACTAACATCATACTCCAACTGTTTGCAGCTACAAATTCACCTATTAAATAAGGTATTGGATTAATATTTGCACGTTTTGAAAAATAACATATAAATGGTGTAAATGTAAGAATAATAATATCATTTGAAGTAAATATTGTAAGAATTGAAGTTATAGCATATAGTGATAAGAATAATGATAATTGACTATTCTTAGCCTTCTTATGAGCAAGACTTGCAAGATATCTAAAAAATCCTACTTCATCTAAAAAAATTGATAACACGGTCATTGATACAAATAGTGTTAATATCTTAATCGGATTAACTTCTGTATCACTTAATAAATTGCTTCCTACTTCAATCAAATTTACTTTACCAAATATAAGTAATAGTAATGCACCAATTAAACTAATAAACCAAAAACTATCAAAATGAAATTTCTTAATTCTTATTACAGGAAAGAATAAAACCCCACATATTATACCTATAAAAGTTAGTATACTTATTATTAATGTTACTGTCATAATACACCTATTTAATAATCCTCTCTATTCCATGTACCTTCATTATAATAAAAATAATTTTCACTTAAATCTTCACTTTCAAAAACTTTAAGCATATCCATAAATCCTGAAGCTAATTTTAAATTTTGAAGTTCACTTCTTTTAATCCAAAATACTTCACCCTCACTTGAACTTTTAAGATTTCCACTAAAACTATTAGTCTTATAATAAAATACAATATATCGATAATTCTTAATAGGATCTGTAAAATGTTTAATCCCACAAAGTTTTAAATTTGATACATCTAAACCTGTTTCTTCTTTTACTTCTCTAATAGTTGACTTCACAAATGATTCATTTGCCTCAACATGCCCACCAGGAAAAGTTATTCCTGGCCAATTCTTATTTAAACGATTTTGAACTAAGATGTTGCCTTCATTATCATATATCATACACATATTTGTAAATACTGCATTTTCTAGTCTATCCATATTTTCCCCTTAAATATTAATGTCTCTGTATATCATTAAAAAACGCTACTAAAATAGTAGCCTTTTAATATCCTTTAATGGCGTCCCAGAAGAGATTCGAACTCCCGACCGACAGTTTAGGAAACTGCTGCTCTATCCTGCTGAGCTACTAGGACAGTTATACATATTATACCATTTATAAGTAAAAAAATCAACTGTACTAGATTTAGAAGATATGCACATTATATATTCAAGTTTATTTTTGTTTTAATATAAACTCAATAATTTTTTTTAATAATGTTTAATGATTATGTAAGTGATACTCTTAGTATTATATCTATTTTTTAATTAGTAACTTATTCTTTGTTAGGACTTTTAATACCAATAATTATCATTTTCAAGCTTAGTCTTGTTAATCTTTAAATAATTTATAATAATTATAAAAATAATTTTGTGTTTTTTATTTATTACCTAACAAAAATAAATATTATTCCATCATTCCCATAATCATTATCTCTTTTAACAATACTTTCATAATTAATTTTTGATTCATAATATGGTGAAGCTGATGTTAATAAATTATCCTTTACTTCTCCAGGAAAATACCCTTTTATTAAACCTTCTTCTTTCATCTTTGCTAATGATTTTAAAGCTGCATTCTTTGATTTAGAAAC
>JAEYQM010000032.1 GCA_023410025.1 Bacillota bacterium | reverse complement strand
AAAAAAATGATACCTCCAAAATAGACTTTTTAAAAATAAACTTTTTATATATAGCTAAGGGGAACACATTTCCCCTTAACCCCTTTGTTTATTTTTATTTATTGTCTACTTTGAAGATATCATAGCATGATAAATCATCCATTAATTTTTATTTGTTATTAATTATTGTAATTTGAGATATAAATAATTTTATTCCCATTTAGCAAATAATGTTATATTGCCTGCAGAACCTTTTGCAATTTCAGTTACAGCTTCACCAGTAAAGTCAGCAGTTGTATACCAACCTTTAAATACTTTGCCTTCTTGAGTTGGAGTTTGAAGAGCAATTGTGAATGAACTAATTGTATAAGTTTTAACTAAAAGTAATTCTGTTGGCATCATTGCCATTGTTTCATCTTTAACACTTGCAGCAGGTTTTACATTCTTTACATATTGACCAATTCTAATTAATCCTACGCTATTGCTTGCTCCCCAGAAGAATTGAGCAGAGTTTACTGTCTTAACGAATGCATCAACTGTATCGAAGAATGGTAACCATTTTTCCATGTAAGCTTCAGATGAAGCAAAGTAATCATTGTTTACTTCAGTTGGTCTTTGGTTTTGGTAGATTTTTGCTTTATAATCAGCATTTGAATGCCATAAACCATCAAATCCTGTTGTTTTATCAACTCCGTGCATGAAGTCTGATAAACTTTCAGTTGGTTTAACAAAGTCATATAAATCTTTTAAGAATGCTTCAACCATTTCATTTTTATTTTGGTATCCTGTTAATTCATTTCCACCATTTAATTCATATGTAATTGTATAAGTAACTTCTTCCCACTTAGCATATAAAGTTGTAATGCCAGTAATAGGGTTATTGAAATCATAAGCTGTTTCTAATTTACTATCAGCATACCATCCAGCAAATGCATAACCTAATTTAGTTGGATCAACAGGTTGTGTAGCTTTGCCATCTTTTTCAATAATTTGTGAAGTTACATCTGATCCACCATTTGAATTGAAAATTACTTCAAATGGTAAATCTGTAACTAATTCTGGATCATAATTAAATTCAATTGCGTAAACTGAATCATCTTGTTTAGTTACTACAAATGTATATAAACCAGCATTCTTTAAATTATTGTTTGCATTTTCAGCTGCAACTTTAAACCATAATGCTGTATCAGCATCTGGAGTAAGTTCAACGGCAGTAATAAATTCATTAGCTGCTCTTACTTGTTTAATAGCTTTAATGCTATTAGCATCTAATAATTCACCAGAAACTTCAATTTTAATAAAGTAAGCTTTTAAAGTTTCATTGTACATTGCTGTGTAATCTACAACGATATCCTTCTTGGCTGCCCAATTTGCATGTAATGTAACAGATGAAGTTACGATTGTATTAAAATCATATAGATTTGTGAATTCAGCTTCTGTATACCAACCTAAGAATACAAATCCTTCTTTAGTAGGTTCAGTTGGTGCTACAATTTTACTATCATAAGCTGCTTTATAAGCTTCAATTTCAGTTCCACCATTTGTAACAAATGTTACATCATGAAGTGTTGCTTCCCATTTTGCATATAAAGTAATAGCTGCTGTTACTGCTGTATTGAAATCATATTCTTGAGTTAATGCAGCATCTGTATACCAAGCAACAAATACATATCCTGTTTTTGTTGGATCTACAGGTTTTGTTAATTTTTCACCAAATAATACTTTTACAGCTTCTAATGTGTTTCCACCATTAGTGTTTAATTCAACTTGAACTAAGTCAGCTTCCCATTTTGCATATAATGTTGCTGCAGCATCAATAGAAGTTACTGCTTCACCTGTTAGATCAGCATTAGTATACCAACCAACAAATTTGTGGTTAGCTTTCTTTGGAGTTGGTAATTGAGCACCTTTTCCAATTAATGCTTGTGAAACTGAAACTGCTTGAGTTGCTTCATAAACATTTAAAGCACCTGTAACTGCTCCACCTGTTGCAAAATTATCAAAATCAAATCCTGTAAATGTTAGAACTTGTCCAACTTTTAATGCTTTAAGGAATGGTTCACCAACCGTATTTCCTTCATGGGCAAATAATACATATGCACCAGCTAAATCTTCTGCTGTAGCATCAGTTCCAGCAAGAACTAATTTTGTAACTTCATAGAATCCTTTTGAATTTGGATTTACAATAACTCTTGTAACCCATTTAGATGGTGTGAATTGCTTGTTAGCATCATTAATAAAAATATTTGTTGTGTACTCAGCTAAATAAACTGAATTACTTACATTGTATAAACCAGCAAGGGCAAGAGTATTAACTGGATTTCCAATAACAAATTTTTCAGTTGTATGAATATCCCATTTTCCTGAGTTTAAATTGAATGTTACTAATTTGTAGTTTGCATCTTCTTCCCACTTAGCTACAATTGTAAGATTACTTGTAACTGGGCTATTGAAATCAACTTCAACTTCACCAACAAACCATCCTTTAAAAATATATCCATATTTAGTAGGATCAGCTGGTTGTGTTAATTTTTCATTATGTGTAATCGCTTGATTTTCTACGCTTGATCCACCATTTGAATCAAATGTTACATTGTAAACATTGATTTCAAAATCAGCATAAAGTGTGATATTTTGAGTTACTTTGTAAGATGCGAAATCAATTGTTTTTGTCTTTTCAGCATCTAAATACCAATTTAAAAAAGTATAACCAAATTTAACTGGATCAGCAGGTTTATCTAATGTTGTATTATAGTCAACTTCAGCATCTGCCATTGCTTCTCCACCATCAACATCAAAACTTACTGTAAATTTGTTAACAGACCATTTTGCATATACAACATAGTCATCTGTAACAGGTGTATCGAAATTATAAGGAGTTAGTAATTTAGCTTCATTGTACCAACCAGCAAATGTATATCCTTCTTTTGTTGGATTTGCTGGAATTTGCGCTTTATTACCTTCTACAATTTCTTGACTTGTAACTTTTGTTCCACCATTTGAGTTAAATGAAAAAGTATATTTTACAGCTTCAATAACTTTAACATTGATTACTGCACTTTTTCCTCCAGATGTAACTGTAATTACTGCATCTCCTGTACCAACTGCAACGATTGTTCCATTGTCTACAGTTACCACATTAGTATTTGAGCTATTCCATGTAATTGTTTTATCTTTAACGTCTTCTGGTAATACGGTTGCTGTTACTGTTTCTTCTTGTCCTACAGTTAAAGTAAGGTTATCTTTACTTAATGTAATTTTTTCAACCTTGACTTTACCACAGCCAACAAGAACAAATGTTACCACCAATAATGCCATGAAAACTAAACTTGCTTTAAAGAAAGCGTGTTTACTGTAATTTTTCAAAATCATATTGTTTTTTCCTCCCTTTTGGTACACTCTTATTATACCTTCAAAATTTTCTTGCGCAACGTTTTCTCAACATTTTTTTATTGTTTTCTCAATTTTGGTAGTTTTATTTCCATTTTATAACAATAATTTTAAAATAAATTTTAAAAAATTCTCAACTAAAATTTCCGCATATATATTATTATTTTGTTTTAATTAATTTGTTTATTTTTATAATTTCTCTTAAATATTTTTTATTGCTTGAGTAACAGCGATGATTCAAACTATTCTTATAGTGATAACTTTTGCAGTAATATTTATTAATAATTTTGCAATTATTATAAATTGATTATTTCCTAAACTAAAATATATAAATTGATATCTTTCATAACAAAATACAAATTAATAAAATTAACAAAAAACATGATGGTGTTATTGATAGAATTATAATAGTAAAAATTAAAGTATAACACCAAAGAACTAAACCCAAAAAGTTGAACAATTTAAAATAAAAAGTAATTTAATAAGTAATACTATGGCGTGATTTTTTTAGACAAAAATAATGCAATTAAAAGGTATAATTTCCTATATGCTTTGGGTGTGATACATTTTAATTTTGATAATATTCTATTATTGCATTATTAATAAATATATTATCTATGTCTTCTAACAAGATCATCTAATGGTTTAAGTTATTAAAAAAATATATATAATTTCTACTATATTCATTTAGTT
>JAEYQM010000085.1 GCA_023410025.1 Bacillota bacterium | reverse complement strand
TTTTTTATTTTTATTAAATTTCTAATCTTAAAGTATTAATTCAAAACTATATAAACCTATAGTTGTTTTTAAAAATTATAAAATGAGTATTTGTTCTTATTTCCTTGTTTTTAATGGTAATTTGTGTTAAAATATAGTTATTAATAGGTGAATTTTAAATGCAAATTAGAGATATAGATATAAATGGAAAAATAGTAATCGCACCATTAGCCGGATATACAAATAAGGTATATCGCAAGATAATGAAGGAAATGGGTGCGAATTTAGTTTATAGTGAAATGGTAAGTGCCAAAGGTCTAATTTATGAAAATAAAAAGACTTTTGAGATGATTGATGTAGATAAAGATGAATCACCAGTAAGTTTACAATTATTTGGTGGTGATGTTGATGAGATGATAAAAGCAGCAAAGATTATTGATAAAGAATCACAATGTGATATCATTGATATCAATATGGGTTGCCCTGTAAAGAAAGTGTTAAAAGCTAATAGTGGGTCGTATCTCCTTCAAGATGTGAAAAAGATTGAAGATATGGTTAGAGGCGTTGTACAAAATGTATCAAAACCAGTTAGTGTAAAAATTAGAGCTGGTTGGGATCATAATAGTATAAATATTGTTGAAGTGGCAAAAGCAATCGAAAGAGCTGGAGCTAGTGTAATTGCCGTTCATGGTAGAACAAAAAGTGATTTATACCGTGGAAAAGTAAATTTGGATTATATTAAAATGGCTAAAGAAGCTGTAAGTATACCAGTAATTGGCAATGGAGATATTAAATCAGTTGAAGATGCGATTAAGATGTTAGAATATACAAAAGTAGATGCCATTATGATTGGTAGAGGTGCTATGGGAAATCCATGGTTAATCCAAGAAATAGATCATTATTTTAATAATAAAGAATTTACTCCTCCAACTAGAGAAGACAGATTATGCATGATGATGCGTCATCTATATGACTTAGTGGAATTAAAAGGGGAAAAAATTGCTATGTTGGAAATGCGCAGTCTTGCAGCTTTATATGTAAAAGGATTAGAAAATACAAAGGAGTTCAAACAAAAACTTGTTTATGTAACTACATTGAATGAATTTACCCAATTAGTAAATACTTATTTAGTGTAGTATGGAGAATAATATGAAAACTAAATCAATGACTGTAAAACACAATGAACTTTATATTGGTAAATATAAAGTAAGTGAATTAGCTAAAGCATTTACAACCCCGTTATATATTTATGATGAAGTACAAATAAGACATAAATTAGATTTGTTTAATAAATATTTTAATAGTTCATTATATGAATGCGAAACAGTTTATGCATCAAAAGCATTTTTAGCCCCTTATATTTGCAAATTAATTAGTGAATATAATATGGGAATTGATGCTGTAAGTTTAGGAGACTTATATTTAATAAATAAAAGCGGTTACTCAAATAAAAAGATAGTACTTCATGGAAATAATAAATCTGATGAAGAATTAGAATATGCTGTTAAAAATGAAATTGGTTTAATTGTTTTAGATAGTTTAGAAGAAGCAATAAATCTTAATGAAATAGCAAAAAAAATCAATAAACAAGCTAACCTAATTTTAAGAGTTAACCCTGGAATTGATGCCCACACCCATGCTTATATTAAAACGTCATTACTTAGTTCTAAATTTGGAGAATCTATTTATGATCTAGATAAAATATCTAAAATTATTGAACTATGTAAGAATAACCCTTATATGAATTTATTAGGATTCCATTCTCATATTGGATCAAACATTAATAATCCTAATTCATTTATTGGAGAAATAGAAGTAATGGTTAGTTTTATAAAAGAAGTAGAAGATAAATTTGGTTTTAAAACGACCATATTAAATCTTGGCGGTGGATTTGGAATTAAATATTTAGATAGTGATCCGGAAATTGATATTCAATTAATCCTAAAATTAATCGTATCGAAGCTTGATGAACTAATTATTAAAGAAAAATTAAGCATAAAAAAAGTTATGATTGAACCAGGAAGAAGTATCGTTGGCGACTCGGGATTTACAGTTTACTCTGTTGGTGGAATAAAAGAAACTTACGGTGGAAAAAAGTATGTCTTTGTTGATGGGGGAATGACAGATAATATTAGACCTGCATTATATCAAGCAAAATATACTGTTGGCATAGCCAATAGGTTTGATCAAAAAGAATTAATTAAATATGATGTAGTGGGAAAATGCTGTGAATCAGGGGATATTGTTGCCACTGATATAATGTTAAGTGATGTTAGAAAGGGTGACTATTTAGTTGCTTATTCAACGGGTGCCTATGGATACTCAATGGCATCAAACTATAATGGTGCATTAAAAAATGCTGTTATATTTGTTAGGGATACGGAGGTAAATATGGCAATAAAAAAAGAAAGTATGGATGATTTAGTTAGAACATCTGTATTTTCAAATCAAAAATATTTTGATATTCATTGTGATGTTTTATATGATCTATACAAGAAAAAAGAAGCTGGAATTGTAAATCGATTTGAAGATTTCCATGTTAAACAATTATTAAACAGTAATGTTACAAAAGCAGTATGGACTGTATATTCACCGGACGAGTTTGATTTAATCAATGCATGTAAAGTTGCATTAGAACAAGTTGATATGAAAAAATTACCTGGATTTGAGGTAATTTTAGGTTTAGAAGGATTAAGGAATTTAAAGAAAGTTGAAGATATCGAAGTTCTTTATAACATGGGATTCAGACATGCAATGCTAACATGGAATGAAGAAAATGAATATGCAACAGGTGCTAAAGCAGATCCTACTCATGGGTTAAAACCAAAAGGAATTGAATTATTAAAGAAAATGCAAGACCTTGATATGATCATTGACCTTGCTCATTTAAATGAAAAATCATTCTTTGAGGCTTTAGAAGTTGTAAATAAAAATATTATTTACTCACATGGTAATATTAAAACTTTATGTAATCATGTAAGAAATGTAACTGATGAACAAATGTTAGCATTAAAAAAGGTTGATGGTTTATTAGGATTAACTCTTGCTAACAACTTTGTTTCACCAAATAAGGAAGAACAAACACTTGATAAGTTTATGGAACATGTAAAATACGCTGTAAATATTATGGGTATTGATAATGTATGCTTTGGATTTGATTTTATGGATTACTTAAATGAATTTCCAAATAGTAATATTGAGGAAGTTAGTGGAGCCCATTTAGTATACAAAATTACTGAAAAACTAAATGAAGCCGGATTTAGTGAAGAAGAAATTGAGAAGATTTGTATTAAGAATTTTTATAATAAATTTAAAGATAAAATTGTGTTAAGGGGATAATCAATGATATCAGGTTTAAATAAATTAATAGAAACAGAAATTAATCGTGGTAGTTTTCCTGGTGCAAACTATTGTTTAGTAGCCAATGGAAAAAGTTATTTTAATTCGCTTGGAAATAAGGCATTATATCCTAGTGTTGAAGCAAATGATATAGATACTCTTTACGATATGGCATCACTTACTAAAGTTGTTTGCACAACTACAGCACTTATGATCCTACTAGATAGAGGGTTACTTCGTCTATATGATTACGTAAATTATTTTTTACCTGAATTTAAACATAAAGATATAACTGTTTGGGATTTATTAACTCATTCATCTGGGCTTCCAGCTGATGTTAGTAGAGCCTTATACAAAACAAAAGAAGAACTAATTGAACATATTTTTAGTGTGGATTTAAAATATGAAAAGAACACTAGAATTGTATATTCAGACATAGGATTTATATTATTAGGATTTATAATTGAAAAAATAACTAAACAAAAATTAGATGAAATTGTTTCAGAAAATATATTTAAACCGTTAGAAATGAAAGACTCTTGCTATAATCCAGTTGATGTAAATAGATGTGCACCAACTGAAGACCGTGGTGGCTATATTGATCGTGGATATGTTCATGACGAAAAAGCTCACACATTAGGTGGTGTTGCTGGTCATGCTGGATTATTCTCTACTGTAAAAGATATTAATAATTTCTTACAAATGATTTTAAACGATGGCGTTTATAATAACAAAAGAATATTAAGTACGAAGGTAATAGATTTATTATTTAAACCCCAAGTTGAAGAAAAAATTGGTATAAGCCTTGTGGGTAATAAACGTGGACTAGGTTGGATTGTTAAGAGCGATTTCCCTGTGTCTGGAGATCTAGCTAGTGCTAATACAATAATGCATACAGGTTTTACTGGAACACATGTTTTTATTGATCGCGACAATAAAGTAGCGTTTTGTATGTTAACTAATAGGGTACACCCTACTAGAGATAATTCTTTAATTAATGGTTTTAGAGGCCGTCTAGGCAATTATATATTAAGCAATTTATAGGAGAGAAAGTATGGAAATTAAGAATTTTGAAAAGTGCCATGTAGAGGCAATTGTAAATCTTTGGAATGATTCAGTAGTTGGTTATACAATTTACAAACCATTTACTGTTGAGTCATTTACAAACAAATTTGTAAATAATGCTTACTTTGATGCAGAGGGATTCAAATTGTTATTTGATGGAGAAAAGTTAATTGCATTTGGTCATGCCATTGATAACAAAAATGATGCAGCGCCAGGTTTTATTACAATGATTGCTGTTGATAAAGATCATCAAAGAAAAGGATATGGAAAAAAGATCCTTAATGAACTTGAAAGTTATTTAAAATTAAGAGGAAAAACTGTTGTAAGATTATATTTTGGAAGTCCAATTAATCTTGAATGGTATATCCCAGGAACAAAATGCGATCATCCAGGTGCTCCAGCAGTTCCATACAATACAAATTATTATTTCTTCTTAATGAACAATGGCTATATAACAAATGGTCAATTAGACGGATTCTACTTAGATGTAACAAACTATAAGTTGCCTCAAAAAGTAGTTGACAAAGAAAAAGAAAACTTAGCACATGGTTATAAAATAACAATATATGATGAAACAAAACATACAGGATTTAAAGAATTATTTGATGCTTTAAAGAACCCAGGATGGTATGAAGCAGTTAAAAATAATTTAGGTTTAGAAAAACCACATCCAATGTTGATTGTTGAAAAGGATGGACAAATCTTAGGATGGACTGGCCCAATGTATCCACAAGCAAGTGGTAGAGGATACTTTGCGGGAATTGGTGTACACCCAGATCATCAAGGATTCGGATTAGGAAAGGCATTATTCTGTGAACTATGCTATCATTCTAAATTATTTGGAGCTAAATATATGACATATTTTACTGGTGTCGATAATCTTGCTAGAAATATTTACTTATATGCAGGTTCAAATATTATTCAATCATTTGCAATAATGCGTAAAGATTTAAAATGAAATTAAATAGACTAAAACCAGGTGATGTAATTGGATTTATATGTCCATCTTCAAAATTTGATATGACAAGTCCAAGACTTGTAAAACTTGAAGAAGAGTTGACGAAGATGGGTTTTAAATTTAAATATTCAAAAACTTGTGTAGATAAATTTGGATATTTAGCTGGAACTGATGAAGCAAGAAAAGATGACTTGGAAAACATGTTTCTTGATAGTGAAGTAAAAGCTATCATGTGCATGAAAGGCGGATATGGAGCTAGTCGATTTGTTGATAAAATTGATTATGAAATAATAAAAAATAATCCTAAATTGTTTATGGGATTTAGTGATATTACTGTTTTATTAAACAATATTTATCAAAAAACGGGTATTCCAACCATTCATGGTCTAGTAGGTATATTTTTAGGTAATCCAAATATTGATGAATTTAGTATTGATGACTTTAATAAATTAATATTTGAAAACACAAAAGATAGAATTTTAGAATCACCAAATGATATGGCTAAAACTTTAGTTGGTGGTGTAAGTGAAGGGGTACTAGTAGGTGGAAACCTAAGCTTAATAGTTAACTTGGTTGGTACACCATATGATGTAGACTTTACTAATAAAATAGTTTTTATTGAAGAAGTTGACGAAGAACCATATAGTATTGATAGAATGTTTGCGCAACTTAGACTTTCTGGTAAGCTGGATAAGGCCAAAGGAATTGTTCTTGGTCACTTCACAAACTGCGTTGGAGACACAGAAAGCTTCACATATGAAGAAATAATAGAACAATATTTTAAGAACATGGAAATTCCTGTTCTTACCCATTTTGCATCAGGTCATGAATTTCCATTTATTAATTTACCTATAGGTGTGAAAGTAAGATTAGACGCAGATAAAAAACAAATAAAAATATTAGAGGATATATATAATGAAGAAAGTTGAACGTTTTATTAGAGGAGGATACGTTACATATTTTGATACAGACAAATGTGTAATGGTCCCAGAAGTGTTTACAGAAAAAGCTAAAGAAACTAGGGGTGTATGGTTTTCAACTGTTGCCAACATTGATTTTGATGTAATGAAGGATGCGGAAAGTTTCAAAGAATATTTACTTGGTGTAATTAATAAGGTTAAAGAATATAACATGAATACTGTTATCTTCCAAGTAAGACCAACAAATGATGCATTCTATGAATCGGAATTAAATCCATGGAGCCGTTTCATTACGGGAACTGAAGATAAATATCCTGGCTTTGATGTATTAGGATGGTTCATTGAACAAGCTAAAAAGGTTAATATTGAAGTTCATGCATGGGTAAACCCTTATCGCATTAGTAATTTGAAATTTTCGGAATTAAATATGACAAAAGATGAATTCCTAAATTCATTAAGCGAAAAGAACTTTGCAAGAAAAAGACCAGATTTAGTAATTCCAACCGAACTTGACAAAGTTATTTTTGACCCGGCTAGCGTTGAAGTTCAAGAATTTGTTAGTGATTCAATCTTAGAAATTGCAAGAAAATATGATGTAAAAGCTGTTCATATTGATGACTATTTCTATCCATATGAAAAAATAGTTGACCCACTTGAAGAAGAAAAACATCAAAAATTAAATCCTGAATTAAGTTTAGAAGATTTTAGAAGAAACAATGTTAATAAAATGATTAAGATGATTAGTGATAAACTAAAAACTCTTGATAAACATGTTGAATTTGGAATTAGCCCATTTGGAATTTACCGTACAAATGAAGAACAATTCAAGAAAAATGGCAGAGTTGGTGGATGGCCAAACGGATCAAATAATCATTTTTCATGCTTGCAAGGATATGATGGTTTATATGCTGATATCTATTTATGGATGGAAAAAGGTTGGATTGATTATGTCGTTCCTCAAGTATATTTCGAATTTGATAACTACATCATAAGTAAAGAAACAAATGAAGAAATTGAAAGAGTAAAATATGCCGACTTAGTTGATTGGTGGGTTGACGCATGTGAAAAGACAAAAGTTAAATTATATATTGGTCAAGGATTATATCGCTATGCACAAACAGGAAATTGGAGTAATAGTGAAGAAATTATCAACCAATTAAGATACAATAGTACAAAAAATAACATAGATGGTACTATATTCTTTACATATCGTGATTTAGTAAAAACTGATGTTCCTGCTTTAGTTGAAGCAAGAGAAAAACTAAAGAGAGTATGGACAAAGGATGTAAAACCATTATAAGAAGGGATTAAAATGGTAATAGATACATTAGAAAAATTTAAAGATTTTATAAGTAAAAAACACGAGGAAAAACCAACATTGTTGTTACATGCTTGTTGTGCTCCTTGTAGTTCTTACGTATTAGAATTACTAAATGATCATTTCGATTTAACAATCTATTACTATAACCCTAATATCTATCCTAAAGAAGAATTCGATATAAGATATGATGAGTTTGAAAAACTTGGAAAATATAAAATTGTTAAAGAATATTATAATCCCAATGAATATTATAGTGCTATAAAAGGTTATGAGCATCTTCCGGAAGGAAGTAAAAGATGTTATAATTGTTATGATTTTAGACTTGAAAAATCTGCTAAGTATGCTAAAGAACATAACTTTGATTACTATAGTACTACTTTATCAATTAGCCCATATAAGAATAGCAATTCTATCAATGAAATTGGTCAAAAATATGCTAATCAATATGGTGTAAAATTTTTATATTCAAACTTTAAAAAGAATGAAGGATATAAAAAATCAATTATCTTATGTGCACAATATGAAATCTATAGACAGGATTATTGTGGTTGTGAATTCTCACTCGAAGATTCAATAAAAAAACAAAAATAATTATAACACATTAACTGCTTTTCATCGAAAAGCAGTTTTCTTTTATGTATTTATATTTAAGCCCTTAATATTTTATATAATATGCATATTATATGGTGATGATAATTAAGCCGTGTATTGATTCACTTACTCGTCGAAGGAGGTGAATTTATGCGTAAAACTATGTTCTTCGTAGCTTTGCTTATACTTGGTATTATTGGACTTGTTGCTTCAATTTTAGCATTACTAACAATTATTACTCTTCCAATATTTGCAGTTGTTATGTTAATAATTTTTATAATTATTATTATAATTGCAACAATTCTTATTGCTGTTAGTATTTCAAATAATAATGACAGAAGATGTTAAATTAAGAAGAGGGTATTATCTTAAAGGGTAATACCCTCTTTTAATAATAGGAAATTTTCATTAATATAACCCTTTTTAAACAAATATTTTATTTTCAATTAACAAACTAAAGTTTATTATTTAAATTTTTTCTTATCTTTTTCTTAAATATAGCAATTATAATTACAATTTTTCCTTGAAAAAACATCATTTATAATGTATAATATACTTACATTATTGTGGATTTTTCTGCAAATACTCAAAGACGGAGAAAAAAGTATGTATATAATTTATCCAAAACCCCTTGTTGTAAAAAAACAAGATGGCAATTTATCTCTGAAAGAGAATATTGTATTTTTTGAAGAAAAAACAGAAAACGTTTTTAACCAATTAAAGCAAATATTCAACTTTAAAGTTGGTAATTATGATGACAGTAATATCAAGTTCTCTCTAAAAAAGGAATTGGATCATCAAGCGTACGAATTAGAAGTTTCTGAACAAGGAATTAACATCTATGCAAGTGATGAGGCTGGTTTCTTTTATGCTGTAAAAACACTAAAACAAATTTACAAACCAAATATGATATGTGGATATGTTTATGATCGACCTGATTTGAAAACTCGTGGGTTTATGCTTGACATTAGCCGTAATAAAGTACCAACTGTTGAAACTATTAAATACGTAATTGACATTATGAGTGATTTAAAGATGAATCATTTAGAGTTATACGTTGAAGGATTTAGTTTTGAATACAAGAGTTTTAAACAATATCTTCAAGATGATGGTTATATTACTATCGAAGAATATCAAGAAATTGAAAAATATGCTAACAGTCAAATGATTGATTTAGTTCCTAACCAAAATGGTTTTGGTCATATGGCAGATTGGTTAGCTTTAGATGAGTTTAAAGATTTAGCAGAATCTCCTGAGGGTATTTTCTTGTGGGGCGCTCATAGAAATCCATCAACATTAAATCCTCTTGATCCTAAATCATTAGAACTAGTTAAAAAGATGTATGCTGATATGCTACCTTACGCAAACAGCAAATACTTCAATATGAACTTTGATGAACCTTTTGAACTTGGAAAAGGTAAATCAAAAGAAGCTTGTGAAAAAGAAGGCTTAGCTAATGTATATTTAGATTATACAATCAAAGCTTATGATGAAATTAAAAAATATAATAAAACGCCATTAATTTGGGGAGACGTATTAATTAACCATCCAGAAGCATTACATCGTATTCCAAAAGATATGATTTTTGTTGATTGGGGTTATGATTTAGCTTATCCATTTGATAAAAACTTATTAAAATTAAAGGAAGCTAATATTAAGTTTATTGCGGCTCCAGGAACATCTAGTTGGTGTAGTTTCCTAGGTCGTACTAATGACGCCTTAGGAACAATTTATAATGCTTGTATTTATACAAAACTTTACGGTGGGGAAGGATTGCTTCTTACTGACTGGGGAGATTTTGGGCATTTACAATTTTTAAACACATCAATTGTTCCACTATGTTTTGCTGGTTTAATGAGTTATCGTTGTGATAGCAGTGTTTATAACTACTTAAAACATTACGTTAACAGATACATATTTAAAGATTCGAAAGAAATAATTGCTGACCTTTTATTAGACTTAGGTAATTATTATCGTTTTGAAAATAGCTATGTTGGAAATGGAACTCATGCATTCCACTGTTTGCTTTGGGCACATCATTCAATGAAACAAGAAGATAAAATTGGTTATTTTAAATCAAAGATGCAAGATAAAATCTTAAGTGTTGAAAAATACCAAATAATTAATGATTTTTTTGATCAAAAGATAAAAGAATTGAATTTGTCAAATGTTGAGAATTTAGTTAAAGAAGAAATAAAACAATCAATTAGTTTTATTAGAACGTTTTTAAAAGTTAATCATTCGTTGAATGAAACTCTTAACAAAGAGTACAGAATTAAGTTGCTTGAAGAAGTTATTGCTTCACAAGATAGCCTTACTACAGGGCTTAGAACTTTATGGATGCAAAGAAATAAAGTTAGCGCTCTTGAAAATAGTGTTGGCTACATCAATAGATTTATCGAGTTTACAAAAATTTTACTAGGAGGAATGTATGAAGCGTAAAATTAAAATTACGACACAAATGGTAAAAAAAGTACTGTTGTGGGTATTAATCGTTGCTCTTGGAGGGTTATTTACTTACGTAATAGTAGATAGCTATGGCAGTGATCGAGTTCTATCTGGTTCTACAGCACCGCAAGCAGTTTCTGCTACCGGAGAATATAAAGAATATTTAGATAGTTTTGAAGGTGCAATTTCTCCAAAAGTTGATGATATAGTAATTAGTGGAGTAAATTATAAAAGCAAAGGTGAAGACTTCTATGAGGATAGCTATAGCGGTGATGCAGCTTTAGTTACAACTGCAAATGGATCCGTTACATGGAAATTTTATGTTGAAGAATCTGGCCTTTATAATATTAGTTTAGATTACATCCCAGTATCGGGTGGTGGTTCAAACATTGAAAGAAAGATTTTAGTCAATGGTGAAGTACCATATTCAAATTTAAACAATGTTAGCTTCCAACGTATTTGGGGTGATGGTGGCGAAAAAATCGTCGACATCGTTGGAAATGAAATTAGACCTATTCAAATTGAATACGCACAACGTCGTACTCAAAGTATTAGAGACCAAGTAGGTTATATCAATGAACCATTCTTAGTTTACTTTGAAGAAGGAAACAACGAATTAACAATTGAATCAGTCCGTGAACCAATGGCAATTTTCAATGTTATTATTTCTTCTAAAAAAGAATATAAGTCATATGAAGAAGTTAAAGCAGAATATGAAGCAAATGGTTATAAAAAAGTAACTGGTAAAATTACAGCTACTGATGAAAATGGTAAAAACATTATTGAAGGTGAAGACTCAACAGTTCGTTCATCATCAACAATTTATGGAATTAGTGATCGTACAAGTGCTTATACATCGCCTGCTGATCCTGTTAAAACAATTTTAAATACAATCGGTGGAAGTAAATGGACTACACCAGGAGATTGGATTACTTGGGAATTTGATGTTCCGGAAACAGGACTTTATAACATTTCTTTAAGAGCAAAACAAAGTGAAAACCGTGGTCTGTTCTCAACAAGAAAGGTATATATTGACGGAGTTATTCCATTTGCTGAAGCTCAAAATGCTAAGTTCGTTTATAGTACTGATTGGAGAATTGTTACATTAGGAACTGACGAAGAAGCATTTGATTTCTATCTAACAAAAGGACATCATACAATAACTTTAGAAGCAACACTTGGTGATTTTGGTCAAGAAATCAATCGTGTAAATGAAATTATTGATGATTTAACAGCTCTATATCGTAAGATAATATCAATTACTGGAGCAAACCCAGATAAGTATATTGACTATCGTTTACAAGAAAAAATCCCTAATCTATTAGAGTCATTTGATCAAGCAGCAGATGAATTAGTTGCTGTTTCTAAAAAAATTACTGAAATTAGTGGTGAAAAGAGTAGCGAAAGTGCCAGCCTTGAAACAATGGCTATTCAATTAAGAAAATTTGTTAAGAAGCCAAGAATGATTCAACAAAATCTTCGTAACTTTAGTGACAACATTTCTTCATTAGGAACATGGATTATTACAGTAAGTAGTCAACCACTTACAATCGATTATTTCATGGTTCATAGTGCAGATTATAGTTTACCAAAAGCAAATCCAAACTTCTTTAAAGACACATGGTTTGGTATTAAAGCCTTTGTTAGATCATTCTATTTTGATTACTCAAGCATTGGTGTAACAAAAGAAAACCAAGGAAAAGATACAGTTGAAGTATGGTTCTTAACAAGTGCAACTGCTGGTCGTGAACAAGCAAATGCCATCCGTACATTAATTGACTCATCATTTGGTCCAAATAATAAAGATATTAATATTGACTTAAAAGTTGTATCGCCAGATACATTATTAACAGCTACTCTTGCTGGTAGAGGACCAGACGTTGCAATCAACGCCGACAATGGTCTACCAATCAACTATGCAACTCGTGGAGCAATTAAAGATGTTTCTCAATTTGAAGGATTTGAAGAAGTAAAATCTTGGTTCCAAGATAGTGCAATGGTTCCTTATGAATATGATGGTAAATATTATGGTTTACCAAATACACAAACATTCTTAATGATGTTCTATAGAACAGATATATTTGAAGAACAAGGTTGGACAGTTCCTCAAACATGGACTGATGTAATTAACTTTATTCCTGAATTACAAATTCAAAACTTACAATTCTATCTACCACTTAATACAGTTGGTGCATCAAGCGTTGTTAACCAAATATTTGCTTCAAGATTATATCAAACAGGTGGATCATTCTACCGAACAAAGATTAATTCTTTAGGTCAAGAATATATGGAAACTAACTTTGATTCAGAAGAAGGAATGTCAGCATTTGAATTCTGGTGTGATTTCTATACTTCATACAGTTTCTCATTAAGTATTACAGGAAACACATTCATCAATAGATTTAGAAGTGGTGAAATGCCAATCGGTATTGCATCATACGATACATATAACACATTAGCTGTTTCTGCTCCGGAAATTAGAGGTAAATGGAAATTTGCTGTAATTCCAGGAACACAACAAGCTGATAACACAATTGATCACTCTGGTGCTGCCAGTGGTACATCAGTTGTAATGATGGAAAATACTGAAGTTGCTGAACAAGCATGGAAGTTTATGAAGTGGTGGGTATCTGCAGATACACAAGTTGGATATGCTAGAGAAATTGAAGCTATCTTAGGATCTGCTGCTCGTCATCCTACAGCTAATATTGAAGCATTTAAGCAATTAGCTTGGACAGTTGCTGAACAAGAAGTATTACTTGATCAATGGGAAGTTACTGTTGGTGTTCCAGAAGTTCCAGGTGGATATTATACAGGACGTAATTTGGAAAATGCGTTCCGTCAAGTTGTAAATGGTAACTTAAATCCAAGAGATACATTTGAATCAAAGATTATTACCATAAATCGTGAGTTAGACCGTAAACGCGCTGAATTCGGTTTGGGTGTATCTGACGAAGGTAGGAGTTAATTATGGAAAATACTAAAAAGAAGAACTGGTTTAGCAATGTCTTAGATAAGATTAGAAAACCATTTGAAAAGATGTTTAATTGGGTTTCTGAAAAAAGAATGCAATTCAAAAAATGGAAAAACAAAAAAGCAATTGAAATTGACCATTGGAGTAAGAAAAAGCCTTTTAGACGTAAATTATATTTAAACAGAACATTATATTTAATGATGTTACCATATGTTTTATTATTCTTTGCATTTACAGTTGTTCCAGTAGTAATGAGTTTTGCACTGAGTTTTACTTCGTATAATGTACTTGAAGCCCCTAAATGGGTTGGATGGACTAACTATTTAACTTTATTCTTAGATGATGAAATTTTTATTACTGCAATTAAAAACACGTTGATCCTATCAATTGTAACAGGACCACTTGGATATATTCTTTCATTTATCTTTGCTTGGCTAATTAACGAATTACCTAACAAATTACGTGCAATTGTAACATTAGCGTTTTATGCGCCTTCTCTAGCAGGTAATGCGATTCTAATTTGGACAATTATTTTCTCAAGTGATATTTACGGTTATGCAAATGCATTCTTAGTTGAATGGGGTTTAATTACTGAACCAATCACATGGTTATCAAATGAAAATTACATTTTACCGATTATAATCGGGGTACAATTATGGATGAGTTTAGGTGTAAACTTCTTATCATTAATTGCCGGATTAAAAGGTGTAGATAAGACTCTATACGAAGCAGCCGCAGTTGATGGTATTAGAAATCGTTGGCAAGAACTATGGTATATCACTCTTCCATCAATGAAACCACAATTAGTATTCTCAGCCGTTATCCAAATTTCTTCAACATTAGGTATTGGTGCAATTACTGTATCACTAGCTGGATTCCCTTCAGTAAACTATGCAGCACATACAATTGTTAACCACTTATCTGACTACGGAGGAATTAGATTTGAAATGGGTTATGCATCAGCGATTGCAACATTATTATTCCTTGCATCAATTGGTCTAAACGCATTAATTAAAAAAATGATTAGAAGGGTTGGTAATTAAGATGTCTGATATAAACAAAAAAGAAACTAACCTTGTAGAGAAAAAAGAAGAACCAAAAATGGAAAACAAAGTTAAAAAAGAAACAGTTATTAAAGAGTTTGTTGCTCCAAAACCTGTTAAGAATAAATTAGATAAAAACGAAAAACTATCTCAACGTATTGAATCTCGTCCATTTTCAGAAATAAGCGAAGTTAAAATTAGAATGCGTTCAAAGAAGAGAAAACGTGTTAACCGTTCATTAAGTGGTGATATTGCCTTATTTATTTTCTTAGCAATTTGCGGAACTGTAAGTTTATTACCTCTTATCTTAACTGTTAATAATGCCTTTAAACCTCTAGACGAATTATTCCTAGTACCACCTCAATTCTTTGTTAGAAATCCTACTTTAAAGAATTTCTACGGGCTTGCAACTGCATTAGGAAGTTCGTTAGTTCCATTCTCTCGTTATTTATTTAACACAATACTTGTTACTTTAGTAGGTACATTTGGACATGTTGTAATTGCATCAATGTGTGCTTATCCACTTGCAAAGTATAAAGTACCTGGTGGGGCATTCATCTTTGGATTAATTGTTTACTCATTGATGTTCCCATCAAGCGTTACAGCGATTCCTCATTACCTAGTGTTTAACTTCTTAGGTATGATTGATAATTTAAGTGCTATTATTTTACCAGCGTTTGCTTCATCGTTAGGTTTATTCTTAATGAAGCAGTTTATGGGTCAAATTAATATGGAATTAATTGAAGCAGCTAAAATTGACGGTGCTGGTGAATTTAGAATTTATTGGACAATTGTTATGCCACTTGTTAAACCAGCATGGTTAACATTAACGATTCTAGTATTTCAAAACTTGTGGTCAGCTTCAGCTACAACAGTTATTTATAGTGAAGAGTATAAACTTGTTTCATATGCCTTAAGTCAAATAGCTACCGCAGGTCCTGCTAGACAAGGTGTACTTGCAGCAGTTAGCTTTATAATGATTCTTGTTCCAATTGGAGTGTTTGTATTATCTCAATCACAAATTATGGAAACAATGGCTCATTCTGGTATGAAGTAGGAGGAAGTATGAGAAGAAAATTTAAATTTTTAATTCTTTTGATGACTACTTTAATTCTAACAGGATTATTAAATGTTAAAGCTTCATCTGGATATACATATGATCATAACGGTCAACCAATTTACTCAGCAACTGGTCTTACTATTAACCAATTACCGTATTTGGCTGGTGACTTAGGAATTAAAGTTTCTGATTTCAAAGCACCTGAAGATCTATTTATTTACAAAGGAAGTAATGAAACAACAATTTATATTGTAGATTCATCTTCAAATAAATTGTTTGTATTTAATGATAGTTTTGAATTAAGACATGCTCCTGTTGAAACGTTTAAAGTTGATGTAAGTAAATTTACTGATGCAGTTTTAAATGAAATCAAGAGTGGCGGAAAGTATGTTATTGCTAGGGATGTATTGTTCTCTATCCCTTCAAATTTTGAAAATATTAATTTGGAAGTAGGAAATTCACTTCAAATTAATTATGAGTTACACACTTCAAAAATTGATTATGACTATGAAATCGTATGGGCAACTTCTAATAGCAATGTAGAAATAGAAGTGGTAGATGGAGTAGTAACAATTAATAGTAAAGAAGTTGGTATTACTGATATTACTGGAACTTTAAAGAAAATCTCAAAACAAGAAGTTAATGGTGTCGAAGAAACAGTTATAACTGATGTTGAAACAATAAAAATAAAAGTTTCAACTGATCCAGATCAACCATTAACATCTGGTAAAAAACATAATGGATATTCAATTAATGAATTAAAAACAGTCGGATCATTTGACTTACACTTAAACGGTGTGGTTGGTTCTTACCGTGCTATTAACCCTAATACAGGTGAAGATTTAATTTATCTATTAGATAAAGATAATAACCAAGTGGTTATTGTTGATGCTCAAACTTATGAAGTTGTACAATTTGTTACAACTCCAAATGATATTACTTTTGAAACAAAGAAATTTGCTCCTAAGAAGTTAGTTACTGATGGTGCAGGAAGAATGTACATTATTGCCGATAACGTAAATGAAGGTATTATGCAATTCAGTAAAAATGGTGAGTTTAATAGTTTCGTAGGTGTTAACTATGTTACATTAACTCCATGGGAAATTTTCTGGAGAAACTTATCAACAGACGAACAACTTGCAAAACAAACAACAATTATCAATACATCATTTACAAGTTTAGCTGTTGACTCAAGAGGATTTATTTACACTACATCATATGCATTGACAAATTCAGATGGTTTAGTTACAAATGATAAATCAATGATCAAAAAGATTAATACAGCCGGTAAAGACGTATTACGTAGAAATGGTTACCAACCTCCT
Organism: Bacillota bacterium; assembly: GCA_023410025.1. GTDB lineage: Bacteria > Bacillota_I > Bacilli_A > ML615J-28 > CAG-698 > JAEYQM01. Next base: position 30,824 of record JAEYQM010000085.1, on the reverse strand, counting down.
ATGGGAGATGTAACTTATGTACAAAGTGGTACAGAAGCCTTAGTTAAGGGTCCATCAAAATTTGCGGCAATTGCAGTAAATGATCATGGTATGTATACAGTTCTTGATAAGAAAATGGGACGTTTATTTACTTATGATAATGAAGGACGTTTACTATACGTATCTGGTGATGCAATGTATATTGAACAAGGTAAAGGGCAACAAATTAACACATTATCTAACCCAGTTGCTATGAGTTATTTAGGTGACAAATTAGTTGTATTAGATAAGAACTCTTCAGCAATCTTAATTTACGAACCAACTGACATTGGTGCAATCATCAATGAAGCTGCAAAATTAGAATTTGCTGGTGATAGTAAAGCAGCTGCCATTAAATGGGAGCAAGTTGTAAAATTAAATGCCAACTACGAATATGGTTATGTTGGTATTGGAAAGATGTACTTAAACGAAAAAGATTATAAGTCTGCAATGAAATATTTCCAACGTGGAGCAAACCGTGAGTTATATTCAAAAGCTTATAAACTATATCGTGATGGTAAAATCAGAAAATTATTCGGACCAGTTATGGGTACAGCAATTGTATTAATAGTTGGAAAAGTTGTATTAGATAAATTTGTATTTAAGAAAAAACGTAATGATGAAGACTCGTTTAAGGTGGGTGATGACGAATGAACGATAAAATAAATATATATTTAGATAAAGAAAAACCTTCGTTCGTGGATAACTATTTAAGATTTCCATTATATTTACTAAGTCACCCTCTTAAGGGTTTCGAAACGTTTAAACGTGAAAAACGATTAAAAACAAGTGTGGCTGTAGTATTTATAGTAGTCCTAGTTTTATTAAATATATTAAGCTTTCAATTCTCTGGATTTGAAGTAAATGATAATGATATTAGGGATTTAAATAGTATTGCTGAAGTAACTTATATTGTAGGAATTGTTGCTTTACTTACAGTTGCTAACTGGTCAGTAACAACATTATTTGATGGTAAAGGAAAAATGAAAGATATCTTCTTAATGATTGGTTATTCATTATTTCCATTATTATGGACTACTGGTGCTGGAATTATTTTAAGTAGAGTATTAACTGGTGATGAATTAGGAATTTATTTCGTAGTAACTTCGCTTGGGTTAGTTCTTACTGGATATATGTTATTCATGGGTATGATCGCAATTCATGAATATGGGCTAGGAAAATGTGTATTAACAATTTTATTTACAATTGTTGCTGCAGCAATCATTCTGTTCGTGTTGTTATTAGCGTTTAACTTATTCCAAACAATATATGGATTCTTATATACGATATATCAAGAAATAACATTGAGAAATTTAATTTAGGGGGATTTTATGAAGTTTTTTACATTTAAAAGAATAGTCGCCCTTATGTTAGTTCTTGCTATAGGGGTTACTCTAGGGGTGTATTTCATAGGTGGAATGGATCCGTTAAAACTAGAATATGATAATATTGATTTTGATGAATCACAATTTACTGATTTTACTTCATCTGGTGGTGTTGCTGGAACAGGAAATAAATATTATAGAACTGATGAAGATGGAAATAAAGTTGAAGTATTGTTCAATGATAAAGTAAAAGTAAGTGAAAATGATAAATACATTATGTATTTAAATGAGTATACGACTGTATTTAGTGTTGTTGAAAAAGCTACAAATAGAACTATTTACACTTCTGCTCAAAACACTAATGATGCAACTGGTGCAAACCTTATTGTTAGATATGCTCAAAAATCTAATGGTAAGATCATGGCGACTGGTATGGATACATTAAACTTTAGTGTTGCCTTTGAAAACGCCTTAACAGGAGAAAAAGAAAAACACTATAAAATTAATTATTTAAAAGATGGTAATGGAAACATTACTGGTGCTCAAATATTATATAAAGTAGGAAAATTTAGTGCCAATTTAGACTACTTCCCATCAATATTTGAAAAAGAAGTTTATAACTCTGAAGATGAAGTGACTAATGCAAGAAACAAATATTCATTAGAAAATATTCTTGGTGGAAATACATTATTCACAACAAAAGATACTACAGTTACTGAAGGAAATGAAAAATACATCGTAAGATCTTATACAGGATCTGGATTAACTTACTCTCAAGAAGTTGTAGATTATATTGAAGCAAATGAACTTGCAGTTGTTACTAAAATTGGTAACTATTGGAACTTAACTGAAATTTCTAGTGAATTACTATATGGTTTAGGAAAACATATCAATACTGCTGATTCTCCAATTACTATGAATCCATTTATTTCAAATCAAGTTTATTCTAAAATTTTAGCCTATTATGGTGGTACTGGTGTTGCTCTTTCGAAAGACACTGAAAATGGTATGGACCGTTTAGTTTATAAACTTAAAGAAAAAAATGCTGTTTCACTTTCAAGCTTATATACTTACTTATATACAAGCAGTCAAGAAGTAGATGTTGCTACTAAAAAGATTAATGTTTTCAATGAAGACCTTGAACCAATTATTTCTGGTGGATATCATGCGAAAGATTCAGAAGGTAATTACTTATATGATGAAGATGGAAAGCCAGTTCAAGAATTATTTACTCTTGAAAAGGTAAGTGAAGTTAATCATCATTTCGGTATTGAATCTTCTACATCTCTTCAAAAATTCCAAGTTGGTTTACAAATTGGTTTAAATGAAGAGGGAATTGTTGCTGCAATTATGGGAAATACTTTAAGAGATGCAGAGCATAGCTCATTAGATAAAGAGTATGATCATGATTTCTTAATGTATGCTATTGAAGTTTTACCAGAACTTACAACACTACGTGATACTACAGCTGAAGGTTTAATGGTTATACCTGATGGAAGTGGAGCAATTATTAACTTCAATAATCAAAAAGCTCTTCAAAATTATTCACCATATTCATCAAACGTATATGGTAGAGATTTAGCATTTGCATTGAAGCGTCAACAAGAACAAACACAAACATTAATGTTTGGTATGTATGGCTTTATTGATAAAACAAATGAACGTGGTTTAGTGGCTGTTGCTGAAAAAGGTGCTACAGCATCTACATTGAAAGCAGATACACCACGTGGATCAAGTGATGCAAACTACATCTACTATACAACAACTATTCGTCAAAATGAGAATGTTACTGCCGGTACTGGATGGAACCAAAGTACATTTAATAAATGGGCAAGTAAATTAAATACTAGTGATTTAGAATATAGATATTTAACATTAGATAAATCAGAATTATCTTATGTAGGTGTAGCTAATAAATATCGTGCATATTTAGTTAATAAATATAACTTAACTGATAAAGATGAAACTGAGAATAACTTAGTTGACTTAAACTTCTTAGGTGCATATGAAAAATATGCTCTATTACTAGGAATTAAATATATGACTGATGATAGTTTAACAACTTTTGCGGAAGCTCAAAAAATCGTAGAAGAATTACTAGAAAATAATGTTGATACATTAAATGTTGGTTATATTTCATGGACTAGCAAAGAGTTTGAATATGAAACTACTGCAAAACTTAAAGTATCTAAAGTTTTAGGTGGAAAAAAAGGTTTAAAAAATCTTAATAAATATCTTACAAGTAAAGGTATTAAATTTTATCCAGAATTAAATATTTCAACATCAAAAGGATATGATTATTCATTTGGTAAAATTAAATATACAGCTAAGAGTGTTGGTAACTTCTATGCAGAACAATACCCATTCAACTTAGCGACATTAAACATAGATAAGAAATTAAATCCAACATATTTCCTTAAACCTTCTTATTATTTACCTGTTACTGAAAACTTAATGAAGTCTTATAACAAGTTAGGTTTAGACGGTGCATACTTAAGTGACTTAGGAAATTATCGATTAGGATCTTATGACAAGGGTAATGAAGTTTATCCTGAATTAGGTAAACTTTACCAAGAATCAGCATTTGCATATGTACAAGATCAAGTATCTAATATTAAAGTTTCTGCTCCATTTGACTATGCATTACCATATGTTCAAACAGCAGTTGACGTACCTTTAGTATCAAGTACTTATGGTATCTTCGATGCAACTATTCCATTCTATCAATTAGTTGTTGGTGGATTATTTGATTACACAACTGATACAGTAAATGGAACAAGTGATAAGAGTTCTGAATGGTACTTTGCGAAAGCATTAGAAACTGGATCAAACTTACAATTCTTAGTTTCTTATACAGATCCAGAAGTATTACTTGAAACAGATTATACTCAATATTACAAATCATTCTATCAAAACTGGAAAGATAAGATTATTGATATGAACACAAGAATTAACCAAACAAATATTCATGGTGGTAGATTAATAGATCATATGATTATTGCTAAGGATATTTCTCAGGTTAAATATTCAAACGGTGTTGAATTAATTGTCAATACTGGAAGTCAAGCATATAACCATAATGGAACACTAATTCCAGCATATGGATATGTAGTATTATAAGGGGGCGAAAGGGCATGAATTTAAAAGAAAAAATTAGTAATGTTTTTCAAAAAGCTTCATTAGCTATAAGTCGCTTCTTTAGTAAAATATTTGATTCTACTCTGATGGTTAACGTTAGAAATGCATTATCATATTTACCAAATAAAATTGCTGATAATATAAAATATCGTCATCGTAAGGTTATTTGGGGTATTGTATTCATTCTACCATTAACAATCGGATTTATATATTTCTTCTTAATACCATTTATTCAATCAATTGGTTACAGTTTCTCATACGTAACAAATGAAGTTGGTATGGGTATTCAAACACAATTTGTTGGTTTTGATAATTATAAATACATATTTACTCAATTATCTACTACAGATGGTACGTTTGCGGAAATATTAGTTTCAGCTGTAATTGAAATTGTAACAAATATTCCAATTATTTTAATATTTAGTTTAATTATCGCTGTAGTTTTAAACTCTAAGTTTAAAGGACGCGCAATTGTAAGAGCAATCTTTTTTATGCCAGTTATTTTTAACTCGCAAGCAATTGACTTAGCGATGACATCTGCAACAGCTTTAACACAATTTGCTGAAAGTGTAACTCAAGATATCTTCAGTAATATGTTTAGCTTTAACGATTACTTATTAAATGCAAATATTCCTGCAGGAGCAGTTGGATTCTTAGGTGATGCGGTTGGTAGAATCTATGACGTAATTTCTTACTCAGGAGTTCAAATCTTAATCTTCCTTTCAGCAATTCAATCAGTTCCAAAACACTTATATGAAGCTGCTAAGATGGAAGGTGCAACACAATACGAAATGTTCTGGAAGATTACATTCCCAATGGTATCACCAATGATGTTACCTGCAGCTGTTTATACAGTTGTAGACTCATTCTTGACTTCACCATTAGTTACAGTAATTAACAAATATTTTGGACCTGGTAAATCTACATCAGGTGACCTAGGTATTGGTGGTAAATTAACCGATTATGGAATTAACGCAGCGATGAGTTGGATATTCGCTTTAGTAAGTGTATTTATCGTTTCATTAGTTCTGATTATACTTTCAAAGGCGGTGTTCTACTATGATGAATAATCAAAGCGAAATTAAAAAGGACACTAATACAGTATCATTTAAGGAAAAAGTTCGTACTAAAGTTACGGAATTTCAAATGAATTGGAATGATCCTACAAATAAACGTGTTCGTAATAAGAAAATTGGTCAAACTAGTGGAGGTATTTTAAGAACATTACTCTTAATTGGATTATGTTTCGTAATTTTATTACCATTATTACAAAAATTTTCTTATGCATTCCGTCATCCTAATGACATCACAGATCCACAAGTTATTTGGATTCCAGGTACATTTAGTACGGAAACAATTAGAATAGCGTTAGGATACCTAAGTTACAGTGAATCACTTAAGAACTCACTTGTCTTATCTGCAGTTACAACAGTAATTCAAGTATTGGCAACAGCTGTTGCAGGTTATTCTTTTGCTAGACTAAAATTCCCTGGTAGTAATATAATTTTCTATATTGTAATATTTACTCTTGTTGTTCCAAATGAAACACTTGACTTGTCTAGATTCTTATTCTATTCAAATTCACCATTCTTTGGATTACAATTAGTCTATAATACATTTTCAATTTATATAATGTCTGCCTTCGGAATGGGATTAAGATCAGCTATCTTCATCTTCCTATTCAGACAGTCTTTTAGAAACGTTCCTCTTGAACTTGAAGAATCTGCTGAAATAGATGGTGCAGGTGTTATCCGTACTTTCTGGAGTGTTATGTTACCAAATGCACGTGGTTCAATTGTAACGGTAAGTTTGTTTGCATTTGTATGGCAATATAATGATTATTATTTTGCTCACTTATTCAGATATGAAAGAACTATACCTTTATTAACAACAAAACTAGCTGCAGGTAGCGGAAGTTTAGCAGCCGTAATGGTTACTTCGTTTGGAGAGTTATTACAAAATCTTGGTGAAGATATTAAAGATGACCCATTATTCTTTGGTTTAATAACAAATACAGCGGCATTATTAATGATGTTACCACTATTGATCTCATATTTCTTCGTACAAAAATTGTTCGTAGAAAGTATTGAAAGATCTGGTCTAACAGGTATGTAGAAATATTAAGATGTCACATTTTTTGTGACATCTTTCTTTTAGGAGATAACTATGGAAATTAATAAATTAACGTTGGATGAAAAAATAGGGCAAATGCTTTGTTTAGCATTCCATGGAACAGAATACAATGATCAATTAAAGTTCTTGGTAGAAGAAAATCATATTGGAAATATTATTCACTTTGCTAGAAATATTCTTAACAGAGAACAAGTTACTAGATTAAACAAAGACATTAATAAGCATTCAAAATTACCTGTATTCATTGCCCTAGATCAAGAAGGGGGAATGGTTAGAAGAATAGTAGATGAAATGACATATATTCCTGGTGCTATGGCTTTAAGTGCAGGAGGAATTGATAAAATCTATGAAATCAACTATCATGCAGGTCTTGATTTAAAATCGATGGGTTTTAATGTTAATTATGCACCAGTTGGAGACATAAATAACAATCCATTAAATCCAGTAATTAATTCTAGGAGTTATAGTGATAATCCTGAAGTTGTAAGTAATTGTGTTATTTCGGCTTTTAAAGGGTTTCAAGATGCATTAGTATTACCAACTGTGAAACATTTCCCTGGACATGGTGATACAAATGTCGACAGTCATTTAGGTTTACCTGTTGTAAAAAAGACTATCGAAGAAATGAATGAGATGGAATTAATGCCATTTATTAAAGCAATTAATGAAGGTTTAGATGGTGTAATGGTATCTCATATCCTATATGATAAAATTGATGATATATATCCATCATCAATTTCAAAAAAGGTTATAAATGATCTTTTAATTGAAAAATTAAATTTTAAAGGTTTAGTTACAACTGACTCATTAACAATGGCTGCAATTTGGGGTAAATACGAAATTGAAGACATTGTTTTAAATGGTATTAATGCTGGTAATGATGTTTTAGTATTTTGTGGTAAATCAGATATTGAAGAACAAACAAAAATAATAAATGCTTTTAAAAAATTAGTAAATGAAGGCAAAATTTCAATTGAAAGAATTAATAAATCCGTTAAAAAAGTATTAGAATTAAAGAAAAAATATTGTCAAGAAATCAAAGAATATAATGGTTTTGATAATGCATTATCATATGATGTAACTGATAAAAGTATTACAAAAGTTTTAGATAATGGTTTATTACCAATTAATGAACAAGATAAAGTTTTAGTTTTATTTCCAAAAATAACTTTGGCTAGCTTAGTTGATAATGAAGATAATAGTTATGAAACTTTAAGTAAGTATTTAAAATCTAAGGAAGTTATTATTAGTGATGAAACTACTAATATTGAAGATATTGCAAAAATGTCACAAGAATTTGAAAAAATAATTTTATGTACATATAACTTAAAAGAAAATGACGTTCAAAAAAAATTATTTAATCTTTTAAATAAAGATAAAGTAATTGTTGTGGCACTTAGAAGTCCATTTGATATTATGCACCTAAATGGTGTTAATAATTACATTTGCACATACGATTTAACAAAACAATCATTAAAATCATTAAGTAAAAAATTAAGGGGAAATAGTTTTGAAGGTATATTACCTGTAAAACTATAAGAGGAGAAAAAATGAAAGTTATTAAAGTAAAAGATTATAATGAATTAAGTTTAGAAGCAGCAAAAGTTATGATTGAATTAATCAAGAATAAACCAAATGCAACATTAGGACTTGCAACAGGAAGTAGTCCAATTGGGTTATATCAAAATCTAATTAGTGCATATAATAATAATGAAATCTCATTTAAAAATATTACAACATTTAACTTAGATGAATACTGTGGTCTTCCAAAAGAACATTTTGAAAGTTATTATTCATTTATGCACCGCAATTTATTTGATCATGTTGATATTAAAGAAGAAAATGTACATCTTCCTTCATCGCTTGGAAGTGATTTACAAAAGAACTGTGATGAATACACTGAATTACTAAATAACGCTGTTGTTGATATTCAATTACTTGGAATTGGTGGAAATGGTCACATTGGATTTAATGAACCAGGTACATCATTTGAAAGCACAACTCAAATTATCAAACTTGCTGAAAAAACAAGACAAGATAACAAACGTTTCTTTAATTCAATTGATGAAGTTCCTACACACGCAATTACAATGGGTATTAAAAACATTATGAATGCAAAATCAATTTTATTGGTTGTTAGTGGAAAATCAAAAGCTGACGCTGTTTATAAATTATTAAATGGCGAAGTTACTGAAAGTTTCCCAGCATCAATTCTTAAAAACCATCCAAATGTTACTGTAATTATTGACGAAGAAGCAGCATCTTTAATATGATTACATTTAGAGAAGTAGTTAATCTAAACGAATGTTTAGATTTGTGGAATAGAGAAATGGGATTTATCTATCCAATAAGTGACTCAATTTATAAGCAAAATGTTATTGATTATTTAGAAAAATTAGTTTACGGAGCTTATGAAGAAAATCAATTAGTTGGGTTTATAATTGCTAAGAAATTTAGTAGTCCATCTCTAATAAGTTACTCTAACCTTGGTTTTATATCATTACTTTACGTTTCAAAAAAATTCCGTAAAAGAGGAATTGGCCAAGAACTTTTAAATAAAGCTGAGGGGTATCTATCAGATAAAGAAATTATTAATGTTGGAAAAGATATTAATAATTTCTTCCCTGGTGTTCCATGCGACTTCGATAATCTTACGGAACTTTGGTTTGGAAAAAGAGGCTATGAATTAAATAGATATACTCATGATTTAATTAATCGTAATCCAAAAAAGATAAATTTGAAAGAAGATCAATTCCTTTATAAGGTTTGTAGTTTAGATGAGAAAGAGAGCTTGCTGAATTTTTTTAGCAACAATTTCCCAGGTAGATGGTTTTATGAAGCCTTTGAATATTTTCAAAATGGTGGAACAGGGAATGAATATGTTGTTTGTTTAGATGAAAATAAAGTTATAGCTTTTGCAAGAATTAACGATAGAAGTTTTAAATTAAATAGTTACAATACGAATTGGTATCTGAGATTTGAAAATCTTTGTGGTATTGGTCCATTAGGTGTTGATAAAGAATATCGAGGTAAAAATCTTGGTTTTAATATTGTTGCTTATGCAATCAATATTTCTCTTGATAGAGGTAAAAAAGAGATATTGATTGATTGGACTGGTCTATTAGAGTTTTATCAACAATTTGGGTTTGAGGTATGGAAAAATTATAAATACGTATCAAAAAATGCAAAAAAACTCTTGCAAAACAATATTCATTAGTGTATAATTAGAGTGTAAACATTTTCAGGTGTTTAAAACTATCATTAAGATAGTAAAGAAACTAACAAATAATAAAATTTTCGAGGAGGAAAGAGAAAATGAGAAAATTATTAGCTTTTATGCTAATGTTTGTTTTCGCCGTTGCTCTAGTTGGCTGTGGGGAAAAAAAACCTACCATCGAAATTACTGGTGGAACATCAGTTGAGGCAGGTAAAACATTACAACTAACAGCTACTGTTAAAAACGCTAAGAGCACTGAAGTTAAATGGTCTTCAGTTAAGGCATCTGTTGCATCTGTTAGTAATACAGGCTTAGTTACAGGGGTATCAAGCGGTTCTACAGTTATTAAGGCAACTTTAGTTGAGGACGAAACAGTATCTGCTCAAGTGGCTATCAGAGTTTCTGGAGGTACTGTTGATGATTATCCAGACTTAGGTGGTTATACAATTAAAATTGCGCAAGCTGGCCATGCTATAAATGAAACAGACCCATTCCATGAAGAATATAAAGGTCTAGATAAAGAAGCTAAACAACAAGCTTGGAATTTCGTTGAAGAAAAATTTAATGTTAAAATCGAAGTAGTAGCATATCCTGATGATGCTGAATGGGGAGCACCTCGTTGGCAATATATCGAACAACAAGCTGCAGCTGGTAAAGCAGACTATGATTTCTACACTGTACCAGATTCTCAAATCGGACGTTTTGTTGAAGCTAATGCTATATTAGATACAACTGAATGGTATGCAAAATATGGTAAAGGATTCCTTGATGAAGTTTATAAACAAGCAGGATCTTACAAAAACAAGATTTATACAATTACTAATGGTACTTCTGGTATCTACAATGTAATGTATTATAATATTGGATTATTAGAAAAATTAAATTTAGGTAAATCTCCTGCTCAATTATTTAATGATGGAGAATGGACTTATTCTAAATTTCTAGAATATGCAACTGATGCACAAGCAAAATTAAACGAATTAGCAACACCTGAATCTCCTTACTTTGCGGTAGCTGGTAACTCACCTTACTACTGGATTGGTATGGCAAATGCCGGAGGAGTTAAACTTGCAGACGTTTCTACATTTGAAATTAATATTAAAGACCCTATCGCAGTTTCTGCAGCAAGCGTTTTAAGAGCAATCAAAGAAGCGGGTGCTATGGACCCAGCTAAACAAGTTGACGCAGGCGTTACTTCTTGGATGGATGGCCGTGCATTATTTGCATCTGGTGACTTATGGTTCGTTAAAACATCTAATAGATGGAAAGAAGATCTATGGGGTGCTGGAGAAACTAGATTTGGTTATGTTCCATTCCCAAGACCAGATGATATGGCTAAAGAAGATCAAAAAATTGGTTTAGGTGGAACTGCTACATGGGTTATGCCAGTTGCTAGAGATTACTCTGGTTATACAAGTGATGTAACTGCAGAAAACATTTACTACGCTATGGTTACTGCATTCTTAAAAACTCAAGAATTCCAAGTAAGCAGCCCTACATATGATGAAGATGTATTAAGAAGAACTAATGCAGAAAAATATGCGGATTCTGAAGATAGCATCCAAGCATTCATGTGGATGAGCCAAAATATTGAAAAGAACGGATTCTATGATCCACTTTCAATTCCAGACAATCCAATTGTTAACACAGGATTTAGTGATTTCTCAACTGCTGTTAATAAATATGTAATGGGAGATGTACCTACTTTCTCAGATGCTGTTGATTCATTTATCAGCGTATTACAAGAAAAGCTTTATAAAGCATTCTCTTAATAAACATTTAAAGACTAACATTAAGACTAATCTTAAGTTAGTCTTTTTTTTATTGAATTATTGTTAAAATAATTATATAATAATTTAAAATAAGTAATTATCGAATTTAGACAGCAAAATGAATTTTTTCTAAGGGGAAGAAAATTGAAAAAATTAGTTTGTTATATTTGTTTATTATGTTGTGAGTTTCTCGATCTGGTTGTTTTGGTTACATAAAAGCAAATATACGAATTATAGGAACAAAAAGTGTAGAAATTAAAGAGTTTGTACAGTTGACTTCAGTTGTGGAAAATTAAAGAAAAAAAGTACTAAACAGAACATCAACTTTGCCTGACATTGCAACAGTAAGCTCAAACGGTTTAGTAAAAGGTGTTAGTGCTGGTTTAGAAATTATTAAAGCAACTTTAACTTCTAATTAATCATTTTCAGCAAACTTTCAAATTTTAGTTAAAAATAGTAAAGGTTTTGTTCATGATCTTGGGGGAGATAAAATAAAAATTGCTAAAACTAAATCACTAATTAGAGAAATAAATCCATATTCAGATAATTATAAGGGTTTAGATAAAGAAACAAGACAAAAGGCATGGTCATATGTTGGAGAAAAATTTAATGTAATAAATGAATTAACTGAAGTTGATGATATAGTTGTAGGTTCAATATTTGAAAATAAAAATATTGTAACAGAAATAGAAAATTATGACTTCTTGTTATTAGATGAGTATAACATAGGAAGACTTGCTAAATCTGGGCTTATTTTAGATACTACGAGATGGTATAATATCTATGGAAATGAATTTTTTGATCCATTAGACAAAGCGAATAATTTTATTGTTAACACAGAGTATAGTGCTTTTTCAACCTTAATTCATAAATATGTAATTGGTGAATTTAATACGTTTGATGAGTCCTTTGATCCATTTATAGGAAGTTTACAAGACAAAATATATAAGTATTATCATAATAAATAATTAAAAGACTAGCATAAATCTAAGCTTATGTTAGTCTTTTTTTACTTGTTATTTAAGTCATTTAGTGATATAATATGTATATGTAGGAGAATAAAAATGGACAAAGGTACAACTAGTAAAATTCAACAAGTTTTCGAACTATTAGGAAAATTAGTCGTCTTAAATGTACTCACTCTTGTTACTTCTTTGGGAATTGTAACCATAATTCCGAGCTTTGTTGCAGCTGTTAAAACAATGATGGATGTTAATGAAGGTACGGAAAGAAATTTATATAAGAGGTATTTTATAAATTTTAGGGATAATTTCAAAAGAAGTTTTTTTGTTGGTCTAACATACTTACTTATCTTTGCATTGTTTGCTTTTGCCTTAATATATTATTGGATATTAGGAAATGGTGAAGGTGTTGAAGAAACGAACTGGAGTGTAGTTGCAAGTATCGGCTTTTACTTTTCGTTTTTTATTTTACTAATTTTGATATTAGTAGGTTCACATATCAATATGACTCTTAATTATTTTAATTTTAGGTTTATTGATGTATTTAAATTTAGTTTTATTGTCGTATTTAAAATGTTAGGAAAAACAATACTTGCATTTTTGATGTGGATTATAAGTGGTTTCATTTTAATTTATATAACAGGTATTTGGTTTTTCTTTGGACTAGCTCTACCATTATATATGTCTTATAGAATTTATAGACCAATATATGCATATTTATCAAGTAATAAAGAAAATCAATCAATAGAAATAGATGAATAGAAGGAGAATCTTATGAAATTTGGTATTGATAATATTGACAAATATTTACATTTGTTTGAAGGAAAAAGAGTAGGTTTAATTACTAATCCAACTGGTATTGGTAGCAACTTTGTTTCTTCAATTGAAATTCTGAAAGAAAAAGTAAATCTAGTTAGCTTATTCTCACCTGAACATGGAGTTAGAGGACATTTACAAGCTGGTGTAAAATTTGATTCTTATGTAGATGAAGAAAGTGGAATTGTTGTACACAGCTTATACACACAAGATAAAAAACCTACCAAAGAAATGCTTGATGAATTAGATGTATTATGTATCGATATTCAAGACGGGGGATCAAGATTTTATACTTATACATATACAATGGCTTATGCAATGATGGCTTGTAAGGAACATAATAAAGAATTTGTTGTATTTGATAGACCAAATCCAGTTAATGGGGTAGATGTTGAAGGAAACATATTAGATATTGAATATCGTTCATTTGTTGGATATTTTCCAAAGGTTCAACGCCATGGTATGACAATTGGCGAACTTGCAAAATTATATAATGAAGAATATGGGATTGGTTGTAAATTATCAGTTGTTAAAATGGAAGATTATGATCGTAGTAAATACTATGATGAACTTGGAAAGTTATGGGTATTCCCATCTCCAAACTATCCTACAATTAACACTGGTGTAGTTTATAACTGTACATGTATTTTTGAAGGAACTAATATTTCTGAAGGTAGAGGAACTACTTTACCATTTGAGATTGTTGGGGCCCCATTTATTAATCCAAGAGAACTTGCTGCTAAACTTAATGGTATGAATTTTGAAGGTGTTTACTTTCGACCATTATTCTTTACACCAACATTCTCAAAACATGCCAATACAATGTGCGGGGGAGTACAATTACATATTTTAAATAGAAATACATTTAAACCGGTCCATGTTGGATGGGCATTACTTGATGTAATTAGAAACATGTATCCAGATGGATATCAAACATTAAAACCTTATAAAGAAGGTGGAAAATGCATGTTACAATTTAATACTGGTTGTAATTATATTTTAGAAAAAAAATATACACTTGAAGAACAATTTGCAATCTTAGATAGAGAAACTGAAATCTTTAAAGAAACAAGAAAAAAATATTTACTATATTAAGGATAAAATGATGATTGATATAACGAAAATGAATTTAAAAGAAAAACTTGGGCAACTGTTATTTGTTGGTTTTGATGGTTATGAATATAATGATCACTTAAAAACAATAATTGAGGAATATAAAGTTGGTAATATTATTCTATTTACTAGAAATATTCAAGACTTAGAACAATTAAGTAAATTAAATAAAAAAATTCACCAAGAAATTTATAAACATACGAAAATTATGCCTTTTATATCAATTGATCAAGAGGGTGGATTAGTTACACGTATTATGAAAACAGCAACATTTGCACCAGGTGCAATGACTATTGCTGCGACAAAATTAGAGAATGCTTATAAAGTTGGTGAAATCTTAGGTGAAGAGTTAACATATTTAGGAATTAATATGAATTTAGCTCCTACACTAGATGTTAATAATAATCCAAATAACCCAGTAATTGGTGTTAGAAGTTATGGTGATAATCCCCAATCAGTAAGTGAATTTGGTTTAAACTTTATTAAAGGTTTACAATCAAAAGGAATAGTAGCAACAGCTAAACATTTTCCAGGACATGGTGATGTTGAAGTGGATAGTCATTTAGGTTTACCAGTTGTTGATCACGATAAAGAAAGATTAAACAATGTTGAACTATATCCTTTTAAACAAGTTTTAAATGATGTTGATGCTATTATGAGTGCTCATATTTTCTTTAAAGCCTATGAACAAGAAAGTTTACCAGCAACCCTTTCTAAAAAGGTATTAACTGATTTATTAAGAAATGATCTTGGTTATAAAGGATTAATAGTATCTGACTGTATGGAAATGAAAGCAATTGATGATATCTATACAACAGCACTTGGTGTAAAGATGGGAATTATTGCTGGACTAGATATGGCATTCATTTCTCATAGCCTTGAAAAGCAAATTCAATCATTAAAACTTTTAGAAGATGCTTATTTAAATGGTGAAATCACTATGGAAGCAATTGATGAGAAAGTTTTAAGGGTATTAAAATTTAAGGAAAAAACAAGAAAAGTAATTGAAGAAAATTTTATAAATAATGTTAATAATTTAAAATATTTTGAAAATGATTCTAATAGAAATTTTGCCCAAAAAGTTGTTGATGATTCATTAACTATTTTTAAAGGTGAAAGATTCTATCCAGTTGGCAAAACTTTATTAATTGCAACTGCACCATTTGCAACAACAATTGCGGAAGATCAATTAGATACAAGAAGCATAATTGATGCTGTAAAACGTGAAATTCCAAATATAGATACATACAAACTTGAATTAAATAAGGTTGATGAAGAAATATTAAAAATTGTTGGTGATTATGATAATGTTGTTGTGTGTAGTTATAATGCTAATATTTACAAAAATCAAGCAATGATGATTAATTTAATTAATGCAAGAGCTAAGAAGTTATTTGTTCTTTCAACAAGAAATCCTTACGATTATCTTGCAATTGATAATGTTGATAACTATGCACTAGTGTATGAATATACACCAAACTCAGTAAGAACTATTGTAAAATATCTAAAGGGTGAACTTGCTCCATCTGGAAAACTACCAGTAAAGTTAGAAAAGAAATTTAAAGCCATGGCTTCTTTATACATTGGTTTAGAAGAATATCCATTAGATGAAAATATTAAATATTTAAGCTTTTTGAAAGAATCTAAAATTGAATATGTTTTTATTTCAGCACATATGCCAGAAATGCATGCTAATGCAATGAATGAACTTGATGTAATAATTAAAGAAGCTAATAGACTTGGAATTAAAATTATTCTTGATGTTTCTAAAAGATCAGTTTTAGAATTTGGTATTCCTGAAGGGATTTATTCACTTCGTTTAGACTATGGTTTTAAATCTGAAGAAGTATTAGAGTTTGGAGATAAAAATTTCCTAGTTGAATTAAATGCATCAGTAATTAAAGAAAGTGATTTGCTATATTTAATTAACAATGGTTTCCCTAGAGAAAAATTAAGAATAAGTCATAATTTCTATCCAAAACCATATACAGGTTTATCACTTGAATCAGTAAAAGCAAAAAATGATTTTTATAAAAAATTAGGATTTAAAATAATGGCATACATTCCTTCTAAGTTCGGTAAAAGACCACCACTTAAGGAAGGGTTACCAACTTGTGAAATTCATAGAAAGAGTGATTTAGTTTCAGCTTTATCCGATCTAAATTACTTAAATGTTGATGAAGTATGCTTTGGTGATGCATATGCTTCACTTGTCGAATTACAAACTTTAGTTAATTTTAGAAGAGATATATTAGTTGTACCAATCAATGTTTATAAAGGTATTAGTCAAACAGAACTTGAAATTTTAAAGAGAACCCATTTTAATCGTTCTGATAGTAATGATTACTTTGTAAGATCATCAGTTAGAGTACATGAACCTATTATTGAATTTAATACAACAATTAGAAGCAAGAAAATGGTAACTATTGATAATCGTAACTTCTTAAGATATCAAGGTGAAGTTGGAATTATGAAAACTGATTTACCTCGTGATAATAAAGTTAATGTTGTTGGTGTGGCTTTAATTAGTGATTATTTACTTGAAAGAATTAAACCAAATCAAAAATTTATTTTTGAAATTAGAGGTGAAATTGAATGGAAAAAGTAATCATTGGTGTTGATGCTGGTGGAACAAAAACAAAAATTTGTGTAATTAAGGACAATCTTGAAATTGTCTACACTCACATGGAAGAATGTGGTAGCCCGGCTGTATTAGGTTCAAAAGCCCTTGAAAACATTTATATAGGTATTAAAAAAGTAGTAAATGAAATTAAAAATAAGTTTGAATTAACAGCCATCGCTATGGGTATTTCTGGACTTGGAGTTATTAAAAATAAAAAAGAATTTGAAGAAAAATATTCTTTAGAATTTAATGTTCCTGTAATTATGGAAAATGATGCTGTGCTAGCACTATATTCAATCGTTACTGATGAACATGAAGAGGGAGTATTAGTATTATCTGGAACCGGTTCAGCAATCCTAGGAATTAAAGAAAATAGTACAAGGCTAATTGGTGGATGGGGACATTTACTAACTGAAGCTGGAAGTAGTTATTCAGTTGTAAGAGACCTAATAAATTCAATTATTAAAGACTATGAAAATAATAATCATATTAGTCCTTTAGGTAAGGCTTTTATGGATGAATTAAATATTCAAAATATTGAAGGTTTCAAAACATTTGTATATCAAAACACAAAAAAAGAAGTTGCAAGCCTTTCTAAGTTTGTAAGCAGAATGGCAAATGAAAATAATCAAGAAGCTATTGCTTTATTAGAAAAAGCAGGCAGTGATTTAGCAATTGATGTTAGAAACGCATTTAAAGCCTTAAATTTAAGCCAGAATGCAGTTATTGGGTTTAGAGGGGGATTTATTAGCAACCTTGAATTGGTTCAAAATAAATTAATTTCTACACTTTATGAATTTGGTTTAAACCCTAAAGTAGTTATGGGATATGAAGATCCAATTTATGGCGCATACTTCATGGTTAAGAGGGCAAAAAGCAAATGATTGGAATTGGTTTAATGAGTGGAACCAGCTTAGATGGTGTTGATGCTGCATTAGTAGAGTTTAATGGTAATCATGTAAAATTATTAAATTTTATAACTTTAAATTATGATCAAGATTTTAAAAATAAAATTTTTAGAAATTTAAATAATGATACAGCTAAGTTAAGTGAAATTTCATCATTGAATTTCGAACTTGGTTATAAGTTTAAAGATGCAATTGATGCTGTTTTAGATGGTACAAATTTTAAGTATCAAGATATTGATTTTGTTGCAAGTCACGGCCAAACAATATGGCATGACCCAGAAGGAAATGTTCCATCAACTTTACAAATTGGTGAACCTGCTGTAATTAGTTATCTAACAAATATTAAAACAATATCAAATTTTAGAACTATGGATGTTGCAGCTGGTGGACAAGGAGCACCTTTAGTTCCGTTTTCTGAATATTATCAATTTAGAAGTGAGACTGAAGACTTAGTTTTCCAAAACATTGGTGGAATTAGCAATCTAACTTATCTAAAAAAGAATGCGACTTTAGATGATATTGTCTCATTTGATTGTGGTGTTGGAAACATTATGATAGATTATTTTGTGAAAAAGTATTTTAATCAATCATATGATAATAATGGAGAGATAGCATTAAGTGGAAAAATTATTGATGAAGTTTTAGATTATTTAAAACAAGATGCTTTTATTTACACGAACCCTCCTAAATCAACAGGTAGAGAACAATATTCTCAAAAGTTCATGGAAGATTTAGCTGAAAAGTTTAATTTTGAAAAATACAATAAAAATGATATTATTACAACAATTACCGAATTTACTGTATTTGGAATTTGTTATAATTATCAAAACTTTTTAGGAAATATTGATGTTGCGGTAATTAATGGTGGTGGAAGCCACAATCGATACATAATTAAAAGACTAAAAGAAATTTTAAACATTAAAATATTAAGAGGAGAGGAGTTCGGGATTAATAGCGATGCTAAAGAAGCAGTTGCATTTGCAATCCTAGGTTACATGACTTTACTTAATGAACCAAGTAATGTTGTTATGGCAACTGGTGCAAAAGAACCAGTTATTCTAGGAAATATAACATTAAGTCCCCGAAAAAAAATATGAACGTTGATTTAAAGAAAATTGGTACAGAACAACGAAATTTAAACACAATGAATATAGATTCATTACCAACAATTGAAATTGTAAAAAAAATAAATGACGAAGATAAGACAGTTGCTTATGCAGTTGAAAAAGCAAGTGGTCAAATTGCTAATATGGTTGATGAAATTGTAAAAGCATTCCATAAAGGCGGAAGATTAATTTATATGGGAGCAGGAACTAGTGGAAGAATTGGAATTCTAGATGCTGTTGAATGCCCTCCAACATATTCAGTAAGCCATGAAATGGTTCAATGCTTAATGGCTGGTGGTATGGGGGCTATGACTAAAGCTGTTGAAGGCGCAGAAGACTCTAAAGAATTAGCTGTTGAAGATTTAAAAAATATCAACATTAACCAAAATGATGTAGTAATTGGTATTGCTGCAAGTGGTAGAACTCCATATGCAGTTGGTGGTGTTGAATATGCTAAGAAAATTGGATGTGTTACTGGATGTATTACAACTAGTCCAAATAGTGAAATTGCTTCTGTTGTTGATTTCCCAATTGAAGCAATTACAGGAGCTGAACCGGTTACAGGATCAACAAGAATGAAATCAGGAACTGCTCAAAAGATGATTTGCAATATGCTATCTACAGCATCAATGATTAAAATGGGAAAAGTTTATGAAAATCTTATGATTGACTTAAACCCAACAAACTTAAAATTAGTTAAGCGAGCTCAAAACATTGTAAGCCAAGCCACTGGAGTTTCTATGGAAGAAGCCCAAACTTATATTGACAAATTTGGTACAGTTAAAAAAGCAATATTTGCAATTCTTGCAAATATTAATGATGTACAAACAGTCGAAAGTTACTTAAATGAAAGTAAAGGACATTTACGTAATGCTCTAAAGGAGGCTACAAAATGATTAAACATGTTGAGATATTAAATAATCAAGGTAATACGCTAAGGGGATATTTAAATATCCCCGATGGTGCAAACCATATTGTGGTTATGTATCATGGATATACAGGTAATAAAACAGAACATAATGGATTTTTTAGAACTATGTCACGTGAACTTGCAAAATTAAATATAGCTTCACTTCGTATGGATTATGGATGCAATGGTGAATCAGATGGTGAATTTAAAGACTTTACTTTTGATCAAGCAATTAATGATTCAAAATTAATGATTGATTATGCATCAGAAGTCGAAAACATTACAAAAGTTAGTTTATTAGGATTTAGTATGGGTGGAGCAATTGCCGCTTTAGTATGTAACTATAAATCCATTGCTGGAGTTTTATTATGGTCTCCTGCTGGCGAACTTGCTAAAAACTTACGTTATAGATTTGATGTATCACCAAAATTAGAAAATGGAAATGTCTATTCTCCTGGATTTGAACTTAATGAAAATCTTATTACTACAATGGAAAAATTTGATTTCTATTCTGAAGCACCAAAATTTAAAAACCCAGTTTTTATAATTCATGGTACAAATGATAAGTCTGTTGATTACTTAAAGGGTGTTGAGTATTCTGTTAAATTTCCTAATGCAAATATCCATTTAGTAGACAAATCAGGCCATGGATATGATGATTTTCAGTCTGCAAATGAATTAATTACACGTTCAATAAAATTTTTAAAAAATCTTTAAAAATTGAAAATTATATGCTATAATTTTAGAGGTAGTATTATTTATATTTAGAAAGGAGAGCGCTAACATTTATTTGTTAGTGATGATAGGTTTATGAATATAGTAACTTGTATTAAGCAAGTTCCAGCAAGTTCAGATGTCCAAGTCGATCCGGTTACAGGGGTTTTAATTCGTGATGGAAACAACACTAAAATGAACCCTTATGATTTATATGCTATTGAAACCGCTTTACGCATTAAGGAAGTAAACGATGCTAAAGTAACAACAATAACAATGGGTCCACCATCAGCAAAACAAGTTTTAAATGAATCTTTATGGATGGGTTGCGATGAAGCAGCTTTACTTACAGATAGAAAATTTGCCGGTGCTGATGTTGTTGCGACAGCTTATGCATTATCACAAGGAATTAGAAAACAAGGGGAAGTTGATTTAATTATTTGTGGAAAACAAACTACAGATGGTGACACTGCTCAAGTAGGACCTGAAATTGCGGAGTTCTTAAATATCCCACATATTGCTTATGTGGATAAAATTATTGAAGTAAAAGAAAATTCAATTGTTGTATCTGTTAGTATGGATAAAACAATTGAAGTATGGGAAGTTAATTTTCCATGCTTAATTACAGTTGAAAAAGGAATTTATACACCTAGACTTCCATCATATAAACGTAGTTTAGAGTATAAAGATTATAAAATTAAAGAATTAACATTAAATGACATGAATGATGTTGATGAATCTCATTATGGATTAAAAGGTTCTCCAACTCAAGTTGAGAGAATGTTCCCACCTGTAAAGAATACTGAAAAAGTAATTTGGGAAGGTGAAGACCTATCTTCAAAAATGTTTGAAAAACTAAAAGACTTGAAGCTTTTATAGGAGGGATAAAATGGGAAGAATTAGAATTAATCATGAAAAATTAAATCAAGAAAAAATTGAACAATTAATAAAAATATGTCCCTTCAATGCTTTTGAAGTTGTTAATGGAAAATTAGAAATTAACGCTGGTTGTAAAGTTTGTAAACTTTGTGTAAGGAAAGGTCCTGAAGGAACAGTAGATTTTATTGAAGATGCTCCAGTAAAACAAATTGATAAGAGCAAATATGTTGGTATTACAGTTTTTATCGAGCATGATGGAGATAAAATCCACCCTGTAAGCTTTGAATTAATTGGTAAAGCTAAAGAACTTGCTTCACAAATCAATCATCCAGTTTATGCAATATTAATTTGTGAAGATGTTAAGAAATATGAAAATGAAATTTTATCATATGGCGTAGATAGAATATATGCTTATGAACATAAAGATTTAGGTTATTTTAATGTTGAGACATATTCACAATGTATGATCGATTTTGTTAATAAAGTTAAACCAAGTTCAATTCTATATGGTGGTACAACAACTGGAAGAAGTTTTGCTCCGCGTATAGCAGCTCATTTTAGAACTGGTCTAACGGCTGACTGTACAATTCTGGGAATTAAAGAAAATTCAGATTTAATCCAAAATCGTCCAGCATTTGGTGGAAATATTATGGCTTCAATTATTTGCCCTAATAATAGACCACAAATGGCAACAGTTCGTTATAAAATTTTCAAAATGCCTGAAAAAGTTAAACCAATTGGTGAAACTGTTAAAATGAACATTGATTTTGAGTTGTTATCAAATTCGAAATTACTTGAAGTAAAACAAAAAGAAAGTGTTGTTGATATTAGTGAATCAGAAGTTTTAGTTGCAATTGGACGTTGCTTCAAAAACCCTGAAGACGTTAAACTTGCTAACGAATTAGCCGAATTACTTGGTGGACAATTAGCAGCTACTAGACCGGTGATTGAGGCAGGACTTGTTGAAAGTAAAAAACAAATTGGTCTAAGTGGTAGAACCGTTGCTCCAAAATTACTAATTAATTTAGGTGTTAGTGGGGCTGTTCAATACACTGCTGGTATGACTGGTGCTGAAGTAGTTTTCTCTATCAACAAAGATAAACATGCTCCAATTTTTGATGTATCACATTATGGTCTTGTTGGCGATGTCTTTGACATTTTAAAAACATTAGTCAAAGATATTAAGGAAATGAGAGGGTTAGTTTAATGTATAAAAAGATAGACGAAAAAGATATTCAATATTTTAAATCAATATTTGCTGAAGATATGATACTACTTGGAGATCAAATTAGCGAAGATTATCATCATGATGAAATTAACTTTGTTAAAGGAACTCCAGAAATAGTAATTAAAGTTGATAATGCTGAAAATATTTCAAAAATAATGAAATATGCAAATGAACATTTAATTCCTGTTGTAGTTCGTGGTAGTGGAACAGGACTTGTTGGTGCTTGTGTTGCTACTGAAGGTGGAATTGTTTTAGATATGTCTAAGATGAATAGAATCATTGGCATTGATGAAAATAATTTAGTATTAGTTACTGAACCAGGTGTTTTACTAATGGAAATCTATGAGTATGTTGAACCTAAAGGTTTATTCTATGCTCCAGACCCAGGTGAAAAAACTGCAACAATTGGTGGCAATGTTGCAACAAATGCTGGTGGTATGAGAGCCGTTAAATACGGTGTAACAAGAGATTGGGTAGTCGCTATGGAAGTAGTATTACCAAATGGTGAAATTACACAATTCGGTAGAGTAGTTGCTAAGAATTCAACAGGTTATGATTTAAAGAATCTAATCATTGGTTCTGAAGGTACACTTGCAATTATTACAAAACTATACCTAAAATTAGTTCCAAAACCAGAAAAAACAATTAGTTTATTAGTTCCATTTGAAAATGCAAATAATGCAATTTCAGCTGTGCCTGTTATTTTAAGATCAAAGTTATCACCAACTGCTGTTGAATTCTTTGATCGCCCAACAATTAACTTTTCAGAAAACTATTTAGGAAAAAAATTTCCTGAACGTAAATATGATGCTTATATTCTCCTTACATTTGATGGTATGGATGATCATGAAGTACAATCAAAATATGAAAAAGCAGCTAAGTTATGCTTAGAAAAATTAAATGCTTTAGACGTTTTAATTGTTGACACTCAAGAAAGAAAAGACGATGTTTGGAAAGCTCGTGGTGCATTCTTAGAAGCTATCAAAGCTTCAACAACAGAAATGGATGAATGTGACGTAGTAGTTCCAAGAGATCGTATTGCTGACTATATTGCTTTTACTCATGAACTAAGTACTAAGTACAATGTTCGTATCCCTTCATTTGGTCACGCTGGTGATGGAAATTTACATATTTATATTTGTAAAGATCAAATCGAAGATGCTACATGGGAAAAACTTTTATTACAAGTTTTTGATGAAATGTATACTATGGCTGCACAAATGGGTGGATTAGTATCTGGAGAGCATGGAATTGGCTATGCTAAGAAGACTTATATGAGATCATTATTGGGGGAAACTCAGGTTGATATAATGATAGGGATCAAGAAAGTATTTGACCCTAAAAATATTTTAAATCCAGGAAAAGTAATTTAGTTTAATAAATTAAGAAATATTTGCATTTTAAAAGATTTTTAATACATACATCTTTGTTAGTTTCTTTGTCTATGTATTAAAAATTTTGAAAAATTTGTAAACGTTTTATAATTTTGTTGACTTTTTACTAAGAATGGTTTAAAATATAAGTAGATTTAGAAGTAAATCTAAAGTAAAAAATTATAATGTTGAAAGAAATAAGGAGGTTTCAATGTTAACTAGAACTAAAAAATGGTTATCAGTTATTGTACTTGCTTTAGTTACTGTTTTATTAATAAGCTGTACTGAAAAAACTGTTAAACCAACAGCTATTGAAATTTCAATGGATGTTTATGTTGGAGAAGAAGGCGTTGAAGTGGGCGGCGATGTAATGATGTTAAGCGTTGTTACAACACCTGCAAATGCAGATAAGACTGTAACTTGGTCTTCAGCTGACACATCTATTGCAACAGTTAATGCACAAGGTGAAGTTACTGGATTAAAGCCTGGTAAAGTTAAAATCAAAGCCGTTTCAACAGTTGATGAAACAGTATTCGGTGAAGTTGAAGTTATGGTTTACGAAAGCTTAAAACAAAATATAGTTCTTGTAAATGCAATGAACGAAATTAAGGGGAAAGTTCCTGCATATGTAAACGATAGTTTCCAATTACCTACACCATCAAATCCTTTTGTTAAGGCAGAATACTTTGATATTCAAGGAAACAAATTTAATAATAACGTTTATACTTATTTATATGCATACGACGCAATTGAAACTGTAAATGTTAAATTAACTTACATGAATGAAGTTTTAGAATTTACTGTAATGTTCAATGTTGTTGAAGATTTAGAAATCAATGAATTTAAAGCTCTAGAAGCTGCAGAAGCTTACTTAGAAGAATTCCTTGCTCCTTTAAAACAAAATAAAGTTAAAGAAAATGTTCAATTTCCAAGTGAATTTGTATTCGGTGAAGGCGAAAACGCACAAACTGTAAAAATTACTTATACAACTGATTCGACTACTTTAACTAGTGCTGGTGTTTACAATCGTCCAAATGATGATACACAAGTAGCTTTAGAAGCATACTTAACAGTTGATAAAGTAAGTAAAGTTTCACGCCACAAATTAATCTCTAAAGGTTATGACAAAGCTGAAATTATTCAATACTTAAAGGATAATGTATTCCCTAAAGTAACTGAAGTTCAAGGCGCTAACTTAACACTTGCTCAAAGAGATGGTAAGTTCAATACTACTATTAGTTGGACTTCAAGCAACGAAGATGTAATGAAAACTAATGGAAAGATGAACGCTTTCTTAGATAAAGAAACAGCAATTACATTAACTGCTACAATTAATTACGCTGGTACATTAAATAGCACATTTGCATTTACTGAAACAGTTACATTTGAAATATTAGTAAAACCTGCTACATCTAATGCACAAAAAGTAGTATTAGACTTAGCTAACAGAATTGATGATATGGATTTCCCATTCTACTTCCCTTATGGTGTTAAAGATAGAGTTGGTGGAAATGTATTACCATTACCTACAAAAGTTGGTGGAGAATCAAGTTATAAAGATATAGATATTACTTGGACTGCTGGTGAAGAAGGATTATTTAATGAAAATTGGGAACTTCAAAAGCAATATTTAAGATATCATGAAGTTATATTAACTTATACAGTTACTGTAGAAGGTGAAACTGCAACAGGTGAAGTTATTATTAATGTTGGTATTACAAAAGTTGCTAATACACTTTATGTTGGTGGACGTTTTGTTGTTACTAACATGGGTGGAACTCAAGTAATGGATGGATTACATACATTTAGTATAGATGATGGAGCCACTACAACTCCTTATGGTCAATGGAATGGTATTACATTCTATATTGATGCTGTTGAAAATGGTGTTACAACGAGATATCAATACTTTGCAACTGATAAATACTACTACCGCATTTTTGAAGGTGAAGGTGGAGTAACTATTGATGAAAATGGTTTAATGACTGGTAAAGTTTTAGGTCAAACTGGAGATACAAACCCTAGCTACCAATACGTACTTTATCACAATGACACAGATAAAGATGTAAAACTTCCAATCGTTTACTTAAACTACAAAGGAAGCACACTTTCTAAAGACGTTAACGACCAAAATTTAATTCGTCAAACTTCTATTTCATTTGACGGATGGAGAATGGCATTTACTACTGATAAAGATGGTAAAGTAGTATTTGGATTTGGTGCTGACAATATTGAAACTGGTTTAGGAAATGCTGCTGAAAAAGCAGAAGATGGATCATTCGTATTACCAGAATATGTAACAATTCCAGCTGGTGGATTCGGATGGAGCCCATTAACTAACCAAAATAATACAAAATTAGCTGTATATACAACAGTTGGAAATCAATTAACATTTGAAGTATTCCAAGGAAAATATGTTAGTTAATTTAAAATATTAGAAAACTTTAAACAGGTGATTTCATTTGAAATCATCTGTTTTTTTATTTATCTTATAAGGAAAAGTGCATTATATAAAGTTTTTTAATATTGTTAAAGTAATTTTAATTGTTTGACTTTTAAGGTTTTGTCATATATAATAGAAAAAGGTGATAAAGTGAACATACTAATTGTAGGAGACGTATTTTCAAAATTAGGAAGAACTAGTCTTGAAAGAAACTTAAAAAAAATACAAAGTGAAAAGAAATTGAATTTTATAGTTGTCAATGGTGAGAATATATCTCATGGTAAAGGTATGAATGAAAAACATTATAAATGGTTAATGTCTTTAGGAGTTAATGTTGTAACGCTCGGAAATCATTCATTTAATAACCGTCAAATATTTGATTTTATTGACAATGTTAATAATATTGTTAGACCAAGTAATTTGCCAGATGGTACACCTGGAAAAGGATATACTACAATAAATTATAATGGATTAAAAATTACAGTATTACAAGTAATTGGTCAAATTTTTATGGCAGATGAAGCAACATCACCATTTAAAAAAGCTGAAGAAATTCTAAATTCAGTAAATAGTGATATAACTATTTGTGATTTTCATGGGGAAGCGACAAGTGAAAAAATTGCATTTGCTCACCATTTTGATGGTAAGATTAATGTTATATTTGGAACTCATACTCATGTACAAACAAGTGATGCAAGAATCCTACCAAAGGGAACTGCATATATTACTGATGTTGGTATGACTGGACCTCTTGATGGTGTAATTGGTGTAAAAAAAGAAATTATAATTAATCGATTTTTAACTGGTGAAAAGGATCGTTTTGAACCTGAAGAGGATGGTAAATCACAATTTTGTGCTATTTTAGTAGAAATAGATGAAGTAAAGCGCAAAGTGACAAAAATTGACAAACTGAATGTGATAGAATAATTCCATCAAGGCATAATATATGATTGTCACGCATATATTTATATGACCAAGAGTAGGAGGAAAAATAATGGATGTATTAAAAGTTTCATCGAAATCAAAACCAAATTCAGTAGCAGGTGCGTTGGCTAATGCTTTTAAGGAAAAACAAGGCGTTGAAATTCAGGCAATTGGTGCTGGAGCATTAAATCAAGCAATTAAGGCTATTGCCATTGCTAGAGGGTATGTTGCTCCATCAGGTAAAGATTTGATTTGTGTTCCGGCATTTAGTGATATCATTATTGAAGGTGAAGAGAGAACTGCAATCAAACTTATTATTGAAACAAGAAAGTAAAATAATTAGCACTTTTTTATAAAGTGCTTTTTTTTGTTGTAAAAGTGAGAGTTTTCCTATATAATATAATAGAAAGAGTGGTTAAATTATGGCAATTGAATTAGAAGTTTTAGAGACTGAAA
Source organism: Bacillota bacterium (assembly GCA_023410025.1). Taxonomy (GTDB): domain Bacteria; phylum Bacillota_I; class Bacilli_A; order ML615J-28; family CAG-698; genus JAEYQM01. Next base: position 2,766 of record JAEYQM010000085.1, on the reverse strand, counting down.
GACTGTATTTACGAGAAATATCATTTGAAGATATTGATGACATGTATGAATATGCATGTACTTCAAATGTCGGCCCAGTAGCAGGTTGGGAACCACATAGAAGTAAAAACGATACAAAAATGGTAATTCAAATGTTTAGAGATAAGAAAAAATATGGGCAATTAGGTGTATATGCAATTATCATAAAAGAAAGCAATAAGATGATTGGTACTGTAGAATTACATACATATATTAGAGGATTTAAAGCTGAACTTGGTTACACAATAAATCCTCGATATTGGGGTAAAGGTTATGCTGTAGAAGCATCTCGAGCAATAATTGAATATGGATTTGAGACTTTAAACTTAAAAAGAATTGAAGCTACAACTTTTGTTGATAATTATCAATCAAAGAGGGTTTGCGAGAAATTGGGTTTAGTTTACGAAGGAATAAGAAAAAATGGCTATCTATTATATGATGGAACTATTCATGATATCTTTTGTTATGGAATTACTGATCATGAATATTTTAGTAAGAAATATAAAAAATACTAAAACATTATCAACTTGACAATTAATAGATACTAGACAATAATTAAAGTATATTGGAGGCAAAATATGAGTGATTGTAATCATAAATGCAGTAGTTGCAATACTGGTGGATGTAAAGATAGAGATATGACAGAAAAATTGCATCCAGATAGCAAAGTAAAAAAGGTAATAGCAATAGCAAGTGGAAAAGGTGGAGTTGGTAAATCACTAATTACATCGCTTCTAGCTGTATTATTAAAAAGAAAAGGATTTAATACTGCTATACTTGATGGAGATATAACAGGACCTTCAATACCTAAGGTATTTGGGGTCACAGATAAAGCCAAAGGCGATAATAATGGAATCATGGTTCCTAATCTTACATCAACAGGAATTCAAATTATGTCTAGTAATATGTTATTGCCAGATAGTACTGATCCAGTTGTTTGGAGAGGTTCATTAATTGCAAATCTTGTAAAACAGTTTTATACAGAAGTAATTTGGGATAATGTTGATTATATGTTTGTTGATATGCCACCAGGAACTGGGGATGTACCATTAACAGTATATCAATCACTTAATGTAAGTGGAATTATTATTGTTACTTCACCTCAAGAATTGGTATCAATGATTGTTGCAAAAGCTGTCAAGATGGCTAAAAAAATGAATATACCAATTTTAGGTATTGTTGAAAACATGAGTTATCTTGAATGTGATAACTGTCATAATAAAATGGAAATATTCGGAAAAAGCAATGTTGAAAACATAGCTAAAGAATATAATTTAACTGTATTAGGTAAAATGCCTTTAGATCCTAGAATTACAAAACTTTGTGATATGGGTAGAATTGAAGATGTTGATACTAATCATTTAAATAAAGCAGTAGAATTAATTGAAAATTTACCAATGGATGATTACACTATTGCTGTCCCTGTTTTAAATGGAGTTGTTGATCCACATTTAGGAGAAGCAAAAGAAATCCATGTTTATAAAGTAGTAAATAATTCAGTAGTTGATGGATTCAGATATGGATTAAATCCAACAAGCCATGAAGAAATTATTGAAACATTAAAGAAATCAAATGTCGATGTAATATTAGTAGAAAAAATGAGCGAAAGTTTTATGGACTTAATGTACAAAAATGGTATTAAGGTTGTAACTAATGCAAGTGGGGAACCATTATTTGCTGTAAATCAATTTATCAATAAAAATTTAAAAATTACTAAAGTTGCTAACTGTGGTTGTAAACCAAAGAAAATGGTATTAAAAAAATAAAATCTTGCATATTGCAAGATTTTTTAATTACACTATTAAATCAGATAAAAATAATATATTTTCTAATTCAAAATATTTGTCTTCTAAAGGAATCCATTCATTAATGAAACGATCAAAATTATTACGTTCTTTAAGCCTTTCTATTCTTGTATTATAATCTGTATTAATAAAAATTAATTTATCAATTAGATCTCTAAAATATTTATGATATGAATATACACCTTCAAGAATAATAATATCTGAATAGGCAAAATCTTTTTCATAATACTCTTGCTTAGTGCAATCAAAAACTTTATAATTTGTACAATTATTCTTTCTTATATTAATAATAGTTTCTCTTACAAGTTCATAGTTAATATTTCCACCCACTTCATCTAATCTTTCTTTTGATTTTCTTGAAATTGGCAAGAAAAAATCATCCATATGAATTATTGTAGCCTTAAACTTTTCTTTTATGATATTAGAAAGAGTAGTTTTTCCACTTGCAGATTTTCCTTCAATACTAATAATTACAGGTTTTTTAATATTGTTAATAAAATTAAAAACTTGTGTGTTTCTTAATTCATCAGTTAAAAAAGATTTATGAATTAGTCTATAAGCTGGTTTATAGTTTTTCCTATAAGTATTACTATGCGATAAAGAAAATTGATTGTTATTTAAATTATAGTATTCTAATAAGTTATTATACTCATTACTAATTGAATAACTATTATTTGATGTTTGAATAAATGATTTTAATAAATAATCAATATTTAAATTGTATTTAATAAATGGTCTTAAATTTACTCTAACATATTGGCCAACATATTCATATAGATCTTCATCTGATTTATCTAATATGGATAATTCTTCATTTAAAAATTTTTCAACATTTTCAACATTATTAATTAGATGGCTATTACCAAATTGACTTTGAAATATTAATTTGTGTAAATCCTGTTTTTCCATTAAAGGATATTTCTTTATATGCCAATCAAATATA
>JAEYQM010000077.1 GCA_023410025.1 Bacillota bacterium | reverse complement strand
ACTTTATTAACTTTATTAAATTGCAGATAACATCCAAGATGAGTACACTTTGTTTTAATAATATGAATATCATTTTTTTCATCTTTATAGACTCCATATCTTTTCTTATCAAAGGTAATAATTACTTTTTTATCCTCATCGATTTCTTCATTATCAAGAGGTTTATTATTGCATATATATTTTTTAAACTTTTTTAAGTTATATGTAAATCTTTTGGAATTAAAAATTAATCTTTTAGGATTAAATGTATCGGCATAGTCTGTATTATTTTCTGTAATTAAATCATAAATAAGTTTAGCACCACCAGCACTATTACTCATTCCCCATTCACCGTATCCTGTAGATATATAAATATTGTCTGAAATCCTACCAATAAAAGGGATTAAATCAACTGATTTAAAATCACGATTACTCCATGCATAATGAATCTTATCGTCGGCATATGTTTTTAAATTTCTAAATACTTTATTTGTATCAACAAAATTATTCATTTCATGAGCTAAACCTGATATTAATAAAAACTCTCGATAAGTTCTATAGGTTACTGCTTCATCTTTATAATAATATACACAGTCAGATTCATCTTTTTTATTTGTTACAACAACATATGATTTATTAGGAGCAAGTTTTGTAAAGAATAAGTTATTACAAGGGTATAATGGATAATTGGTTGCAACTATAATATTTTCAGCAGTTATTTCAAATCCATCTTCAGTATATGAAGTAAGATTTTTAATTTTTGTAATTTTGGTATTTTCAAAAATATTTATTTTTTTATCTAATATTTTTAATAATTCATTTAAAAATAATAATGGATTAAAAACATATTGATTAGATACTTTTAATGCGGGTTCTTTCTTATAAGTTGTTGATTCATAACTTATATTTAACTTATCATAAGCTTCCTTTTCTTTTGCTATATGGTTTTTATCACTAACTAGATAATTACTAACCTTTACAAAATCGCATTCTATTTTTTCCGTTTCAACAATTTTTTTAATTAATTCTATTCCATCCTTATTTAAATTAAAATAATCACTAGCTTTTTTAACTCCTACTCCTTTAACTAAATCATGATAGAAGTAACCATGTTGATAGGTAACTTTAGCGGTTGTAAATCCAGTAGTTCCACTAAAAAAACGATTATTAGTTACTATGGTTATATCATGATAATGGTTTCTCAGTAAATATGCATTAAGTATTGCTGTAATTCCGCCACCAATTATTAATAAATTAGTATTTACATTATGATTTAATGATGGGTACTCTCGTTTTTGAATAGTTTTATGCCATAAAGACTCTAACATTTTTATCACCTTGTATTATTATTGTCATTTTTTTTAATATTATTAATGAATATTTGTGATTAAAAAAATTAAAAATTATTTTTACTTGAAATAAATGTTAAAATAAAGTATAATAAACAAATAAGGAGTTGAAGATATGCTTAACAAAAATGAAATTAAAAATGTTTTAGAAGTTTGTTTATCTACAGGCGCTAATTTTGGTGAATTGTTTTTTGAGAAATCAATTATTAATAATTTGGAAATGACAAAAGGGAAGATCACTAAAGCTTCAACAACTTACCTTTACGGTGTAGGAATTCGTATACTTTTAGGTAGAGAAGAAGTATATGGTTACACTAATGAAGTCGACTTTGAAAATGTGGAAAAACTTGCTACAAAGTTAGCAAAAAGTTTTAATGGTGAAAACAAAAATATCAAGTTTGATTTAGATGAAGAGAAAGCTAATAATCATAATGTAAAGATTCGTCCTCAAGATATGACAAATAATGAAAAAATTGCATTAATGACTCAATTAAATGACGGTGCATTAGCTTATTCAGATGAAATAAGCCAAGTTATTGTTAATCTAATGGATAAAGAACAAGAAGTTTTAATCGCCAACACAAATGGAAAGTTGGTAAAAGATATTCGAACTAATATTCGTATTTCTGGCAGTGTAGTTGCAAAAGACAAAGATAAAATGCAATCTGGCGCAGACAATATTGGGCGTAACCAAGGCTATGAAATGTTTGAAGGTGTAGACCTAAAAGCTTTCGGTGCTGAAATTAGCAAGACAGCAGTGACAATGTTACATGCTGATGAAATTGCTGGTGGCAAAATGACTGTCGTAGTTCATAATGGCTTTGGTGGAGTATTGTTACATGAGGCATGTGTCCATTCACTTGAAGCAACATCTGTTGCTAAGGGTGTATCGGTATTTACTGGTAAATTAGGTCAAAAAATTGCTAGTGATGTTGTAACAGCGATTGATGATGGAACTTTAACGAATTCTTGGGGTTCATTAAATTATGATGATGAAGGTAATCCAACACAAAGAAATGTTCTAATTGAAAATGGAATATTAAAATCTTATTTAGTTGATTATCGTAATTCATTTACAATGAATCATCCTGTAACAGGTTCTGGTCGTCGTCAATCATACAAATACTCACCAACATCTAGAATGACAAATACATTCTTTGCACCTGGTAAATCAACATTTGAAGAAATTATAAGTAATACAAAGTTTGGTTTATTTGCAAAGAAAATGGGTGGAGGAAGTGTTGATCCATCAACTGGTGAATTTAATTTTGCCGTTAATGAAGGTTACTTAATTGAAGATGGAAAAATAACTAAGCCTGTAAAGGGCGCTACACTTGTTGGAAGTGGAGCTGAAGTATTAATGAATATTGATATGGTGGCTGACAATCTAGGTTTTGGTCATGGAATGTGTGGATCATTAAGCGGTAGTATTCCTACCGATGTTGGTCAACCAACCATCAGAGTACAAAATATGACAGTTGGAGGTAGAGGCTAATGAATTATAATGAACTTATAAATAAGTCTAAAGAATACGGTTTTAGTGATTTAGAAATTTATGAAGATCGCAATTCTGAACTAACTATTTCCATTTATAATGGTAATGTTGAAAAAAACAACATTAGTGATGCAACACAAATCACAATTCGTGGAATTTATAATGGTAAAATGTCATCAATGATTCTTGAAAACAATAATGAATCAATTGAATTTATCTTGAATAATTTGCGCACAAATGCTCAAATTATTAGTACAGAAGAAGAATTTTCCATTTACGAAGGTGATGCAGTTTATCCTAAAGCTCGAGAAATTAAAAATGATTTTCAAGAATATACAACATATGAGAAAATTGAAATGCTTAAAGGACTTGAAAAAGAAGTTAAGTCTTTAGATTCTCGTGTTGCTTTTGTACCTTATTGTAATTATGAGGAAAGCAAAACAACTATAAGAATTATTAACTCTAAAGGGTTGAATATTGAAAAAGGAAATGAATATTGTGCATTAGTACTACAAGCTGTAGCACGTGAAAATAACGACAGTCAATCAGGCTTTAAAGTTGATGTACAATTGAAATACGAAAATTTAGATGTTAAGAAATTAGCAACAGAAGTTGTTGAAAGAACAGTTTCTATGTTGAATGCTCGTTCAATTCCTTCAAAGGTATATCCTGTAATTATTGAAAATGAAGCAATGACTGATTTATTATCAGCATACTTCAGTGCTTTTTCTGGGGAAGCAGCTATTAAAAAGATAACTCCATTCCTTGGTAAGGAAAATGAAAAAATAATGAGCGATTTAATTACAATCGTTGATAATCCACTACGTGAAGATGCAATTCTTAATGCACCTTTTGATGATGAAGGTGTTGCATGTAGTGAAAAAGTGATTGTTGATAAAGGAGTTTTAAAAACTCTATTACACAATCTAAAAACTGCAAAATATTTTAATACTAAATCTACAGGTAATGGATTTAAACGTGGTGCTACAATCGATGTTAGCGGTGCGAATTTCTATATTGAACCAGGTATTAAAACTAAAAAAGAATTAATCCAACAAATGAATGAAGGTTTATTACTAACAGGAGTTGAAGGATTACATGCCGGGGTTAATCCTATCTCTGGTGACTTTAGTCTTAAAGCTCAAGGCTTCTTGGTTACTGAAGGAAAAATTGATCGCCCAATTACACTAATTGTTGCATCAGGAAATTTCTATAAATTAATGAATGCAGTCGTTGCTGTAGGTAATGATTTAGAATTAGGATATCAAGGTATTGCTACGCCATCAATATTATTTAATGGTCTAGCTATATCTGGTGAGTAAAAGCGTATCTCTATTAAGAGATACTTTTAAATGAAAGAGGAAGAAATGAATAAGTTTGAAACGTTAAATATTGAAAATGATATATTAAGAGGAATTGAAAAAAAACAATATGTGGAAATGACAGAAGTACAAGAAAATGTTATCCCTATTGCTTTACAAGGATTAGATGTTATTGCCCAAGCTCCTACGGGAACTGGTAAGACTGCAGCCTTCGCTATACCAATCCTTCAAAATATTGATACAAGTGAAAAAGGGGTACAGGCCCTAATTTTATCACCTACTCGTGAACTAGCAGTTCAAATAACAAAAGAAATTGAAGAAATGTCTTTTTTTAAAGAGAATTTAAAAGTAGTCACTATTTATGGTGGTGAATATATTGAAAAACAAATAACATCATTAAGAAGAAATCCACAAATCGTTGTTGCAACACCAGGACGTTTAATGGATCATATGCGTCGTAACACAATTAAACTAAATCAAGTTAAGATGCTAGTATTAGATGAAGCAGATGAAATGTTAAATATGGGATTCAGAGAAGATTTAGATGAAATCCTAAAAGATATTACTCATGAACATCAAACAATGCTTTTCTCAGCAACTGTTTCAAAAGATATTGAAAACATTGCTAAGTTATACTTAAAACAACCACAAATCGTTCGTGTAAATCGTAATGAAAGAAATGTTCCAACAATCGAACAAAGATATATTGAAGTACAAAATAAAGAAAAAATTGAAGTTATTAGTAGAATTATTGATATTAATGATTTCAAATTAATCATGGTGTTCTGTAACACAAAACGTGCTGTTGATGAAGTAACTTCAAGTTTATTAACTAGAGGTTTCTTAGTTGAAGCATTACATGGTGATATGAAACAAATGCAAAGAGATCGTGTAATGAGCCGTTTCCGTAATGGTACACTTGATATCCTAGTTGCAAGTGATGTTGCTGCTCGTGGACTTGATGTTGATGATGTTGATGTTGTATTTAACTACGATGTTCCAACAGATGAAGAATATTATGTACACAGAATCGGTAGAACTGGACGTGCTAAAAGAACAGGACTTGCTGTTACATTACTTTCTAAACAAGAAAAATATCGTTTAAGAAGTATTATGGCATATTCGAATTCTGTAATTACAGCTATGGATATTCCAAGTTTAGATAAGGTTATGAAGGTTCGTGTTGAACGAGTTGCAAAACAAGCATTAGAATTAGATACTAAAAAATATCGTGGTATTATCAATGATACAATCCAAAACTTAGCTTCACAAAATATTGATCCAACTGATTTAATTGCTGGATTAATTATGTTACAACTTAATTTAGGAAGTGAAGAAGAAATTAAAGAAGATAAAGCTCCTTCTAAAGTTTCAAGAATTTTCTTTGGAATGGGTAGAATTGACAATATCAAAGTATTTGATTTAGTTGATTTAATCGTAAAGAGAACATCTCTTAAGAGTTCTGATATTGATAAAATAGATTTACATGAAAACTTCTCATTCTTTGAAATTCCATCAAAATATGTTGATGAACTAATTTTTGCCTTTGCAACAAATGTAAATGGTAGAAAAGTAATTGTTGAAGAAGCAAAAGAAAGAAAATCAAGCGATAAATCAAGAAGCCGTTCAGGTGAAGGATCAAGAAGCCGTTTTGGTGAAGGATCAAGAAGCCGTGATGATCGTAGACGTCGCGATTCAAAATAAACATTTATAAAACAATATAAAAAATAGAGGTAAGAAGATGAAAGAGAAGATTTTATTTACTTCAGAATCAGTCACTGAAGGACATCCTGACAAGGTATGTGATAAGATTGCCGATTCTATTCTTGACGAATTACTAAAGCAAGATAAATATGCTAGAGTTGCTTGTGAAGTTGTTGCTACAACTGGATTAGTTTTGGTTATGGGTGAAGTAACCGCTGAAGCATATGTAGATATCCAAAGTGTAGTTCGTAAAACTGTTAAAGAAATAGGATACGATCGTGGTAAAATTGGATTTGATGCTGAAAACTTAGCAGTTCTTGTGTGCTTAGATGAGCAATCTCCCGACATCGCAATGGGTGTTAGAGAGGGTGAAGGGGCTGGAGACCAAGGCTTAATGTTTGGTTTTGCAAGCAATGAAAATGCTGAATATATGCCTACTCCAATTATTTTAGCTCATAAATTATCTCGTCGTTTAACTGAAGTTAGAAAAGCTGGATTAGTTGATTATTTAAGACCAGATGGTAAAAGTCAGGTTTCTGTTGAATACGTAGATGGCAAAGTTTTACGTGTTGACAGTGTTGTAATATCAACTCAACATAATGAATCTGTAACACAAGAAGAATTAAGAAACTTTGTTATTGAAAATGTAATTAAAGATGTTGTTCCTGCTGAACTAATTGATGAAAACACAAAAATATTTGTAAATCCAACAGGTAGATTCGTTATTGGTGGTCCAAAAGGAGACTCAGGATTAACTGGTAGAAAGATTATTGTTGATACATATGGAGGTTTTTCTCGCCATGGTGGGGGAGCATTTAGTGGTAAAGACCCAACTAAAGTTGACCGTAGTGCTTCATACCTAGCAAGATATATTGCTAAAAACTTAGTTGCAGCTGGCTTTGCTGATAAATTAGAAGTTGGATTAAGTTATGTAATTGGTGTGGCTGATCCTACTTCAATTATGATTAATGACTATGATACAGGTAAAGTATCTAAGGATATTATGATTAAAGCAATTCGTGAAAACTTCTTATTAACTCCTCTTGGAATTATAAATCAATTTGATTTAAGAAGACCAATCTATTCACAAATTTCTAACTATGGACATTTCGGACGCAATGATTTAGATTTGCCATGGGAAAAATTGGACAAAGTAGAAGTATTAAAAAAATACCTATAAAAAAACAAATTGTGGTTATATGATTAATTCATATCACCACAATTTTTTAATTTCTAATATAAGTATTAAAATTATTTATTATATTTACAACCTTGAAAGTAATTTCTAACTTTCATTTCCTTATCAATTTCATTCATAACAACTAGTTTTTTTATACTCCACATTGGTGCTAGTAAGTCTTGTCTTGGAGCATCTCCATTGATTCTATGAATTATTATATTATCTTTTAAAATAGCAATTTGTTCACAAACTATATCAACATATTCGTTTAATTCTAAAATTCTAAACGGATTATTTTGATAAATATTTCCTAGTATTGTACCTTGTAAAACAAATAAAGAATGGATTTTTATCCCTTGAATATCAAGTAAATTTAAGTGTCTTACTGTATCTAACATCATTTCTTTTGTTTCATTTGGAAAACCATTTATAATATGAGCTATAACACATAGATTATTATTTCTAAGTCTAGTAACTGCTTCGTCAAATTGTTTTACAGTATAACCAATATTCATTGATCTTAATGATTCACTATGAATAGATTGAAGACCTAGTTCAATCCAAACTGGAATTCTTGTATTTAACTCTGCAAGATAGTCTAATACTTCATCACTAATACTATCGCATCTAGTTGCTATACTTAATGCTACAATGTTTTTATCTAGAGAAATTGCTTTTTCCATAAGATTTTTTATTTTATTTAATGATCCATACGTATTAGTATTGGCTTGGAAGTATACAATATATTTTGCATCAGGCCATTTAAGATGAATAATATTTCTTACTGTATCAAATTGTGTTTGTAAAGTATCTTCTTTATTTCCAGCAAAATCTCCGCTTCCTTTTTCAGAACAGAATATGCATCCGTGCTTACTAATTAACCCATCACGATTAGGGCAATCAAAGTCACCATTTAGTGCTACTTTAAAAACTTTTGAATTGTATGTTTCTTTTAGATATTGGTCTAATGAATTGTATTTATGTTGGTCTGTAAAGTACATGTTTATCACCTAGTTTAAGTATACTAAATATATAAGTTTTGTAAACAATTTTTACTTTTTATTTAAATTTAAGTTATAATTAATTATTGTATACTATAGTAAAATAAGTATTGAAAGGTTTTTTATTATGAATATTAGAATTTTAGTTGATAGTACATTTAATTTAGAAAAGGATTTTGTTTTAGAGAATAACATATCGGTTATACCCTTAAACGTAATTATCGATGGCAAGTCTTATAGGGATGGTGTAGATATTAGCTTTATTGAAGTTTTAGATGCTGTAGAGAAAGGTTCTAAAGTTTCAACAAGTCAACCTTCACCTAATGTTTTTTTAGAGTTCTTCGAAAATTTAAAAAATGAAGGGGCAACAGACATTGTGTGTCTTACAATCTCTTCAACACTTTCAGGAACTTATCAAGCTGCAAATATTGCAAAACAAGATATTGAAGGAGTAAATATTCATATTATTGATACCTTATCTACAGCAATTGGTGCTGAAACAATTACTGAAATTTTTGTAAGATATTTAAATGAAGGTGATTCTCTTGATACTGCTATTGAAAAAATTACAGAAGTAACTCATAATAGTGGGATTTTAATGAGTATGGATAATTTAAACTCATTACAAAAATCAGGTAGAATTACAAGAATAAAAGCAACAATTGGTAATTTATTAAGAGTAAAACCAATCATTGAATTTTTTAATGGTGATGTAAATATTAATTCAAAAATGCGTACAGAAAAACAAGTTGCTGAAGGAATAGTTGATAAAATGAAGGATTTCTTTGAAGGAGTAGATACAAAGATTCATATTTCCGTTGCTTATGTACACTTTAAAGATCGTATTACTCAAGTGTTAAAAAGAATTCAAGAGGAATTTCCTAATGTAAAAGTAAAAGTCAGAGATGGTATAACTCCTGTTATCGCCATTAATCTTGGCTATGGAGGATTTGGAGTATCATTTTCTTTTGAATAATTAGGTTATATAATATTAAAAAAACTATAAAATGTATTGGTGATGTTGTGATTATCAATGCATTTTTAATTTTAGTATTTTTGCTGGCAATATTTTATTCATTTAAATACCGTTTTGTCCATTTGAAATGTTTTACTGAAAGTATTAAAGAATTTAAGAAAAATAAATCTGTCTATCTTACCCTCCTATTAACACTTGCAAGTCATATAGGAGCCGGAAATGTAGTTGGTGTTACAACAGCTATTATTTATGGTGGATATGGTTCATTATTTTGGATGGTAATATTTGCTTTCTTTAGCTCTGTTTTTTCTTTAATTGAAAATACACTTTCTGTAAAGTATCAAATATTAATTGATGGAGAATATAGAAGTAGTAGTAGTAATTATATTAATTATGGATTAAAGAAGAAAAAACTAGCCTATATTTTTAGTGTAATATTACTTTTATCATCTACTGTACTATTTGGACCATTACAAGTAAATACATTAAAAAACTCTATTCAAATTCCTTTCAAAATAAATAATTATATAATTTTTATTATAATGCTATTATTTGCTTTTTTTGTAATTTTTAAAGGGACAAGAAAAATATTAAATTTAGTTGAAAAGATTGTTCCATTTATGACCATATGTTTTTTATCTATTTGTTTAATAGCGATATTTGTTAATATTATCTATTTGCCAGAAGCAATTGGGAGAATATTGAAAGATGCTTTTTCTTTTAAAAGTGGGGTTGGAGGATTAATTGGAAGTGCAATAACCATTGGATTTAAAAGAAGTGCCTTTTCTAATGAATCAGGTTTTGGTACAACTCCTTCAATGACTGGAATGAGTGAGGCTAAAAACCCTATAAGCCAAGGATTTGTTCAGGTATTAGGTGTATTTATTGATACAGTTTTTATGTGTGGTTTATTTGGTTTAATGATTTGTATATATGATATTAATTTAATAAACAAAGATGGAAGTTTACTAGCAATTTCCGTATTTGAAGAAATACTAGGCGGATTTGGATACTATTTAGGAGCCTTTTTCTTATTCATTTTTTCGATAGCTACATGGGTTAGTAGTTTCTATGGTGGAGAAACTAATATGATTTATTTGTTTTCAAAGAAGAGGATAGGACTTGCAAAGGTAATTTACCGTGCGTTATATATAATTGGCACTGCATTAGGAGTCTTTTTAACCGGTTTAATTTTATGGGATTTTATTGATTATGGATTAATCTTACTTGGAGTAATAAATATTTATGCAATAATAAAATTAGAGAAAAGATTTAAAGAAGAACTAGATATATATATTATGAAAAAAATGTAACAACCATACCAATACCATTGACAAAGACCCTTTTATAATGTATACTAAAGTTGAACCTGGGGAGTTCGTGATTTTACAAATATGCGAACCGAACAAGATTATCTAGGAGGTTGCGATACTTCTGTGTTGAATGCTTAAAATATATTTTAAGAATCCTAATGAAGTTATCTAAAGTCTTCCGAATTTGTGAAATGCAGGTTTCACATAGTAATAACGGCTTTCTGGGCTATTTTTTTAAAAAGTGATTAAAATCACTTTTTTTTATTTTACTTTGAAAACTATTTACATATATGGTATAATATAATAAATATAGTTATTCAAGTCATAGTTTTAAGTAATAAATATTTTAAATTAAATAAAATAACTAGTTTATAATAAAATAAGATAATTTTATAGAAAAGGTGAAATAAATGATTAAACAAATACTTGATGCAATTAAACAAAGTTTAAAAAAAATTATTACCGAAATGGGTGTAGTTGACGATGTTGAAATAATATTTGAAGTTCCAGCTGATCCTACTTTCGGTGATTATTCAACAAACCTAGCAATGAGACTTGCTAAATCTTTGAGAAAAAATCCTGTATTAATAGCAAAAGAAATTGTTTTAAAACTAAATATTGAAAATTTACATTTAAAAAAATGTGAAGTTGCTGGTGCTGGATTTATTAATTTTTATTTTGATAATGAATATCTTAAAAATGTTGTTTTTGATATTTTAGAAAATAAAGAAAATTATGGTGTTTTAGAAACACGTAATGAAAAAATTAATATTGAATTTGTTAGTGCTAATCCTACAGGATATTTACATATCGCTCATGGTAGAGGGGCAAGTTATGGTGATTCACTTGCTAGAATTCTAAAAAAAGCAGGTTATGATGTTACTAAAGAACATTATGTAAATGATGGTGGAAATCAAATTAATAACTTAGCATTATCAATTTGTGAAAGATATAAAGAATTATTTGGTCAAACTGCTGATATGAAAGACGGTTTTTACCATGGTAAGGAAATTATTGAAATCGCTAAAATGATTAAAAATGAAGTTGGCGATAAATTCTTAAAAGAAGATGGATATGATTTCTTTAGAAATAAAGGAGTTGATTATCTATTAGCAGGACTTAAAAAAGACTTAAAAGATTTCAATGTTGAATTTGATATTTGGTTTAGTGAAAAAACTTTATATGACAATGGTGAGGTTGAAAAAACTTTACAATATTTAATTGATAATAATCATACATATGAACAAGATGGAGCTATTTGGTTAAAATCAACTTTATATAATGACGAAAAAGATCGTGTACTTGTAAAGAGTGATAAGACATATACTTATTTAACACCAGATATTGCATATCATAAAAATAAATTATCACGTGGATATGATCAATTAATTGACGTATTAGGTGCTGACCATCATGGATATATCAATCGTTTAAAAGCTGCGATTGCCTGTGTTGGTGGAAATCCTGATAAAGTTCATATTGAAATATTACAAATGGTTAGAGTCCTTCAAAATGGTGAAGAAGTTAAGATGAGTAAGAGAAGTGGTAAATCAATCACTTTAAGAGATATTATTGATGAAGTAGGAACTGATGCAATTAGATATATGTATTCATCAAAAGCACTATCTACACCAATGGATATTGATTTAGATTTGGCTCTACGTAATACTAATGAAAATCCTGTTTACTATGTTCAATATGCTTATGCTCGTATTGCTAGTTTATTTAGAACTGTTGAAGAAAAAAATATACATTTTACTCAAGTTAAATCATTTAACAACCTTAACGCTGAGAAATGTGATAAAATTATATTAACCCTACTACAATATCCATTAGTAATTGAAGAAGCTGCTGAAAAACGTCTTCCTCATAAGATTGCACAATATGCATATCAACTTGCTAATGCATTACATAGTTATTATAATGATGAAAAAATCATCAGTGATGATCTTGACTTAACAAATGAGAAACTTACCTTACTTAAGGCAGTACAAATTGTATTAAAAGATAGTTTGGGATTAATTGGGGTTAATGTAAAGGAGAAAATGTAATGAAAACAGTTAAAAAGTATTTATGGTTATGGGAATTTATTGGTGTAGCATTAGTTTTAATTGTTGGACTAATTGCTAAATTTGTTGATGGGGCATTACTTGCAATTGTTGGTACAACTATTTTTGTACTTGCATTATTGAGACTAATACCCTTATTTAAAACAACATTTGATAAATTATTAAAATGGATTTACGTATTAGAAATTCTTGCAAACATCATTATTGGTGCTTTGCTTGTTTACTTTGCATTTACTGGTAAGGATTTAAAATCTTTATTTGGATATTTAATTGGATCTGTTTTATATTCTCGTGGTCTAATATACTTTTACTCTGTTACTATTAGAAAAGAAGAAACAGATAAACCTAAATTCTTAGCTCATGTAATCTTTATGACTTTAGGTACATGGATTATTGCTACAGGAGGGTTTAATGAAAAATATTTAGGATGGGTAGTATTAGCTTTATCATTACTTACAGCAATATTTATTGGAAATTCTGGATATAATAATTATCGTAAATATCGTGGTGAAATTGCCGCAAAAATAATTACAAAAAAAGTTCAAGAACAAAAAATTGAAGCACCAACTGCTGATGAAATTAAAGTTCCAGCTGATGCTCCACAAGAACAAACAAACAAAAATGAAATACATGCTTAGGTGAGAAAATGGAATTATTAAAAAAATTATCAGAGGTTAATGGAATTAGTGGCCACGAACGTTATGTAAAAGAATTAGTAAAAGAAGAAATTACAAAATTTATTAGTGAAGATAATATTACATATGATAATCTTGGATCAATGATTGTTAAAATGGGAAATAAAGGCCCAAAAATTATGTTGGCTGGACATATGGATGAAGTTGGTATGATTGTTACAAAAATAACAAACGATGGTTATTTGAAGTTTCAAACAATAGGTGGATGGTGGAGTCAAGTAATGCTTGCTCAACAAATGACTATTACTACTTCAACAGGTAAAACATATTTAGGGGTTACAGGCTCTAAGCCTCCTCACATTTTATCAGCTGATGAAAGAAAAAACCCTGTAAAGATAGAAGATATTTATATTGATTTAGGTGTTACTTCTAAAGAAGAAGTTGAAAAAATGGGAATTAAAATTGGTGACATGATTACACCTAAAATTGATTTCAATGTACTTGCAAATAATGACTTCCTTTTAGGAAAAGCATGGGATGACCGTATCGGTGTTGCTGTTGTTATTGAAGTATTAAGACAATTAAAGGATTTAGAACTTGAAAATACAGTTTATGGTGTATTTACTGTTCAAGAAGAACTTGGACTTCGTGGTGCGAAAACAGCAAGTAATATTGTAAATCCAGATATTTCTATTGCTTTAGATGTTGGTATTGCTAAGGATACTCCAGGAACTGATGGAAGTGTAAAAATGGGTAATGGTCCATTAATCTTATTATATGATGGTGGTTTAGTTGGCCATACTCCATTAAGAGAATTTGTGTTAGATGTTGCTTCTAAAAATGATATTCCTGTTCAACTAGATTATTTAACTGCTGGAAGCACTGATGCAGGAGCAATGCATTTAGCACATGATGGTTCACCAGCAATGTCACTTTGTTTAGCAAGTCGCTATATTCATTCACATACTTCAATGATTTCGAAAAAAGACTTTGATTATTGTGTTAAATTAGTTGTCGAAACAATTAAACAAATAAATGAAAAAGCTGTATTCGAAATTACTTATAATTAGTTATTTGACTGGCGATGATTTGCTTATCGCCAGTTTTCGATATTTCTAACTAATTGTTTGCATTTTTTTTCAAAAAATAGTATAATATGATATAGTTATGTTTGATATTTTACTTATGTGGAGGGGCAAATGGGAGTTAGAGAGAAAGTTGAGCTTATCAAAAGAGAAATAAGCGAATTTGAAAATGTACATTTAATTGCTGCAACCAAATATATGACAATTGATCAAACAAGGGAACTTATTAAAGCCGGTATTAGAGATTTTGGTGAAAACCGTACTGATATGTTTTTAGAAAAATACGAATCATTAAAAGATGAAAATATAAATTGGCATTTTTTTGGGGTTGTCCAATCTCGTAAGGTTAAAGATATAGTAAATAAAATATCATGTTTACATTCACTAGATCGTCTATCGCTTGCAATGGAACTTGATAAGAGACTTGAAAAACCATTAGATTGTTTTGTACAAATAAACATATCTGAAGAACCTAATAAACAAGGTATTCCAATTGAGAATACAAAATTATTTATAAAAAGTTTAAGTAAATGTAAAAATATTAGGGTAATTGGATTAATGTGTATTGCCAAACTAACTAATGATATAGATGTACTAAACGATAGTTTTAGAAGAATGAAAAAAATGCAACAAGTTATTGAGGCAATGAATCTAGAATATGCCCCATGCCATGAATTATCTATGGGAATGAGTAATGATTACAAAATCGCTATTCAAAATGGAGCAACTTATATACGCTTAGGTCGTATATTTCTAGAATAGAGAGGGATAATATATGGGATTATTTGGAAAAAAGAAAAATAAATTAGATTTTAATGAATATAGCAAAGCAGAAAAGTCTAAAGGTTTATTAACTTCTTTTGATCGTATGGAATATTTTATTATCCACGAAGATTTTGAAGTAGATATGTATAATGTTTGTGATACGATTTTAAGTGGTAAACCTGTACTTGCAAACTTTGATAAAGTTAGAGATCAGGACTGTAACTATATGCTTGCATTCATTTCTGGAGTTGTTTATGCCCTTGGTGGAGAAGCAATTACATTAGGAGAAAGACTGTTTTTATTTGCTGGTAAAACAGAATTTGAAGATGGCTCTTTACATCAATATGTGGAGGATATAAAGTGAGTTATGTCTACATGGGTATCTTTTGGATACTAAGAGTTTTTAATGTTTTTTTAGGAATTTCTATAATTATGAGTTGGATACCACCGCTTAATGAATATATGTTCTTTAGAGGAATAAGAAAAGTAAGTGATTGGTTTTTACGTCCTTTTAGAGGTGTTCTTGTCTTTGGTCCAATTGATTTTACACCAATGATTGGAATAACAATTTTTCAGTTCATTATATCTACTATGACTTATTTACCATTATGATTAATGAGTATATTAAAAATGCCCATAAAAAAGATGTGCTTACAAAATTTTTAACACTTGAAGAGCAGAAACAAATTAATAATATTAAAGTTGTTTTCTCAAGTATTGGTGAAGAAAGAAAAAGAGCGTATTTATATAAGGGTGAAATTGAAGATATTGATTTTAAAATTGATGTTTTAGAGATTAGTTATAATACAAAATTTTATTCTTTAAATCATTCCCAAGTATTAGGTTCTTTAATGGGGATTGGAATTACTCGTGAATGTATTGGTGATATTATTGTTAAGGATAAAATATATATAATTGTAATCTCTGAAATCTCTGAATTTATTTTAAATAATTTGAATAAAATAGATAAAGCTAACATTACAATACAAAGGGTTGATACTAGTATCTTAGATGGAATTGAAGTTGAAAATTATTATGATACTAATATAATTATTGCATCAATGCGACTTGATGTTATTGTAAGTTCTATAACTAATTTATCGCGTGAAAAAGTAAAAGAATTTATAAATTTAAAGAATGTTAAGGTTAATGGGGTTGTAAATACAAATATTGATTACCTTGTTAAAGAAGAAGATTTAATATCAATACGTGGATTTGGTCGTACAATAATTAATGAAATTGTTAAGATGACAAAAAAAGATAGAATTGTATTACACGTTAAGAGAACAAAATAGGAGAGTTAAAAATGAGCAAAGACTTTAAAGATACGTTGTTAATGATGAAAACAGATTTCAGCATGCGTGCTAATCTATCAGAAAGAGAACCAAAGTTTGTAGAAAATTGGGAACAAAATAAAATATATGAAAAAGTTCTTGAAAAGAATAAAGGTAGAGCAACTTTTATTCTTCATGATGGACCACCATATGCTAATGGAAATATCCATGTTGGTCACGCACTGAATAAAATTTTAAAGGATTTTGTCATTAGATACAAAACTATGAGTGGCTATTATAGTCCATATATTCCAGGTTGGGATACACATGGATTACCAATTGAAACAGCTCTAGCAAAGAATAAAAAAATTAACCGTAAAGAACTTAGCGTTGCTGAATTCAGAGAATTATGTCGTGAATATGCTTTAAAACAAGTAGATATTCAAAGAGAACAATTTAAAAGACTTGGTGTACTAGGTGATTGGGATAATCCATATATTACATTACAAAACGAATATGAAGCTAAGCAAATTGAAGTGTTTGCTAAGATGGTAGAAGATAATTATATTTTTAAAGGGTTAAAACCTGTATATTGGTCTCCATCAAGTGAATCAGCATTAGCTGAAGCTGAAATTGAATATAAAGATGTTACATCACCATCTATTTTCCTAGCATTTAAAGTTGCTGATGGAAAACAAGTTTTATCAAATGATTGTGAACTTGTTATTTGGACAACAACTCCATGGACAATTCCTGCTAACTTGGCTGTAAGTGTTAATCCAGATGAAAAATATGTTGTCTTAAAAGTAGAAGAAAGATATTTCGTTGTTGCAAAAGAGTTACATGAATCATTTGCTAAAGCTATTGGTGCTGAAAACTTTAAGATTGTTAATGAAACAATAGGATCTGATTTAGAATATATTACATATTATCATCCATTAAATAACAGAATTAATCCTGTTATTTTAGGTAATCATGTAACTATGGATACAGGTACAGGTTTAGTACATACTGCTCCTGGACATGGTGAAGATGACTTTATTGTTGGTAAGAGATATAATTTGGAAATATTATGTCCAGTAGATAATCGTGGATATATGACTGAAGAAGCAGGAAAATATCAAGGTTTATTCTACGCAGATGCTAATAGTGTAATTATTGAAGACCTAACAAATTCAGGACATTTATTAAAGAGAAATGACATTACTCATAGCTATCCACATGACTGGAGAACTAATAAACCTGTAATCTTCCGTGCAACTCCGCAATGGTTTGCATCAATTGAAGGATTAAAATCTAATATGTTAGACGCAATCAAAAACGTTAAATGGATTCCTCAATGGGGAGAATTACGTCTTGCTAATATGATTAAAGACCGTCAAGAATGGTGTATATCTCGTCAAAGAGTTTGGGGTGTTCCAATTCCAGTATTCTATTGTGAAGATGGAACAGCAATTTTAGATAAAGAAGTTATCTTACATATTTCTGATGTATTTAGAAATGAAGGATCAAATGCTTGGTTTATTAAGGATGCTAAGGATTTATTACCAGCTGGTTATACAAATCCACATAGTCCAAATGGTGTATTTGTTAAAGAAACAGACATTATGGACGTATGGTTTGATTCTGGAACAAGCCATCATGCTTGCTTAGTAAATCGTGGATACCAATATCCATATGATTTATATCTTGAAGGTAGTGACCAATATCGTGGTTGGTTTAATTCAAGTTTATCAACTGGTGTTGCTATGACAAAGACGGCTCCATATAAGACAGTTTTATCACATGGATTTGTTCTTGATGGTGCTGGAAACAAGATGAGTAAATCTTTAAATAATACAATTGATCCACTTGAAATGTGTAAAGAATTTGGTGCGGATATTCTACGTCTATGGGTATCAAGTGTTGAATACACATCAGATGTTAGAATTTCTAAAGACATTTTAAAACAATCTAGTGAATCTTATCGTAAAATCAGAAATACATTTAGATTCTTACTTGGAAATCTATTTGATTTTGATGAAACAAAGAATCGTATTGCTTATAAAGATATGCCAGAAATTGATCAATACATGGTAAATCTATTAAATGATTTAATTGAAAAGACTTTAACAGCATATCAAAATTTTAAGTTTGATGAAGTTTATCGTTTAATTTTAACATATATTACAAATGATTTAAGTGCATTCTATTTAGACTTTACAAAAGATATTCTTTATATTGAATCTGCAAATAACATTGCAAGAAGAAGTATTCAAACAGTATTTTTTGATAACTTAAGTGCATTAGTTAGATTATTAACACCAATTATTCCATTTACAACTGAAGAAGTATATTCTTATATGAATGTTGAAAATAAGGAAGAAAGTGTATATTTAACGCAAATGCCTTCAGTAAGTAAATACGCTAATACTAATGAATTACTTACTAAGTATCATGAATTCTTTAATTTCCGTGATGATGTTTTAAAAGCGATTGAAGTAGCTAGAAATAATAAGATTATCGGTAAATCTCTTTCAGCAAAAATTGAAATTAAACCTAGTGAAAAATATAGTAGATTAATTTCAAGTTTAAATGTTGATTTAAAACAATTATTCATTGTTTCTGAATTTGTTGTTACTAATTCAGAAATTGATGGTGATGTATATGATAGTGGAGTTATTAAAGTAACTGCAAGGGATGGAATTGTATGCAACCGCTGTTGGCAAGTTGTAGATAATGTTGATGAGGATGGACTATGTCCACGTTGTAAAAAAATCATAGAAGAATTGGGGGAATAAATATGCCAATCTATATTCATTTTTTTCGTCAGAATAATTTGAGCAAAATTGATTACACTAAAATTCTTGATTACTTTGATACTCTTGCTAATTTTAAAAGTTATGTAACTGATGAATATGTTGAGATAGCATATTCTGATATCGAGTTTTCATTTAATTATCGTTATTTAATTACCAAACAATCTCGAGTAAATCGTATTTATGAATTAAGTCCAAAATATACAAATGTGAATTTCATGTTAGAAATGCCGGTAATGATTCCGACATTTCTGGCAAAAGAAATTCTTACAATCACACAAAAAATTTGTAAGATTTTTGAACTTGATGTATATGTTGATTCATTCCCTGATGTTCAAACTTTCAATTTAGTTGATTTATTAGTGTTATTTGAAAAAACCAGATCAGAATATATTGAATCTAATGGCTTAAATAATAAAATAACATTCGACAATGAAAAATTGAATATTGTTTGTAAATATCAAAGATCTGTCAATAGCTTAAAAGAATATTATAATAACGAAGTTGATGTTAAGTATGTTGTTCCTGTAGTAGATCCAACTAATAATGTCAGTGGATTTAGTTATTCTTGGCAAGTTGGTCGTCCAAGTGTATTTCCACCTTATGTTGAATTTATTCAAGTCGATGACCTTGAAGGAAATAATCTATTAGTTACTAGAGAAAACTTCTTTAGAGTAATGAATAAATATTTTACTGAAATTAAGACATTCTTACCAGACTTATATGTTATTAAAGCTAAACAAGCTAAAGCTACTAAAAAAGAAATTAAAAAATTAAGAAAATATCACAATCAAAATTATCATTTCAAGTCTTTAAGACTTTGTGATGTAATTGAAAAATAAAAGGTGCTTATGAAAATAAATAAATTAATTGATCATACTTTACTTAAAGCATTTGCAACAAGTGCTGAAATAGAAAAGTTATGCCAAGAAGCTATTAAATATGATTTTAAAAGTGTATGTGTTAATCCAACAAATGTAAGTTTTGCAAAAGAATTACTAAAAGGATCTAATGTATTAGTTTGTACTGTTATCGGATTTCCTTTAGGTGCTAATACAATGGAAACTAAATGGAATGAAACTATTGATGCTATCAACAATGGTGCCGATGAAATTGATATGGTAATTAATGTTGGAAAAGCTAAAGAACATGATTATGATTATATTCGTAATGAAATTGCCGGTGTTGTTGGCGTTGCCAATGGTAAAACTGTTAAGGTTATTATTGAAACTTGCTATTTAACTGATGAAGAAAAAATCCAAGTTTCTAAAGAATGTGTGGCTGCTAAAGCTGACTTTGTAAAAACATCAACTGGTTTTGGTACTAGTGGAGCAACAGTAGAAGATATTAAATTAATTAGAAGTGCTGTTCCTGCTGATATGGGTGTAAAAGCTAGTGGTGGAGTTAGAAGTTTAGAAGACTTAAATGCCATGGTTGAAGCTGGTGCTACAAGAATTGGTGCAAGCAGCGGTGTACAAATAATGAATAATTTGAAAAGTGAGGAAATGTATTAATGATACCTACACCACATATTGAATTAAAAGATAAAGGACTTATTGCAAAGACTGTATTAATGCCTGGTGACCCTTTAAGGGCTGAATTTATTGCAAAGACATATTTAAAAGATGTTGTGAAGATTAACAATGTTAGAAATATGTTTGGTTTTACTGGTAAATATAATGGTAAATTAGTTACAGTTATGGGTAGTGGAATGGGTATGCCTAGTATAGGAATTTACTCATATGAATTATTTAAATTCTACGATGTTGAACAAATTATTAGAATTGGTTCATGCGGTTCATATACTGAAGATGCAAAAGTTTACGATGTTATTGTAGTAGAAGATGCATATAGTGAATCTTCTTATGCTCAAGTAGCTTTTGGTTATGAAGAAAATATTTTACCATCAAATCCTGAAATTATAACTGACCTAACAAGTGCAGCAAAAAAATTAAATATTGACATTATTAAGGGAAGAATCCATTCAAGTGATGTTTTCTACCGTCATGTAGGAGATGTCTTTAAAGATGTTCGCGACAAATATAATTGCTTAGGTGTTGAAATGGAATCATTTGCTTTATTTGCAAATGCTAAAGCTTTAAATAAGAAAGCAGCATGTGTATTAACTGTATCAGACTCATTAGTTACACATGAAGCTACAACTTCTGAAGAAAGACAAAATTCATTCAATAAAATGATGGAAATTGCCCTAGAAGCAGCAAAATAGCGAGGTAACTCGCTTTTTTTGAATATTTAATATAAATGTTCTAATAATAATATAGGTGGTAAAATGGAAAAATTAAACATAAACGGGATTGATACTTCTTTAATCAAGACAAAGAAATATAAAACACTATCTTTTCTGATAACTTTTGTTGGAGAGTTTACAAAAGATAATGCTACTAGTAGATTTTTGTTATCAAGGGTATTATGCAATTCGTCAAAAAAATATCAAACTAAGAAAATAATGGCAAATAAACTATTTGATTTATATGATGCCAATATTTCTGTCTCAACTATTAAATTACATAAGGTAAATCTGACATTGTTTTATCTTGAAGTAATTAACCCTCATTTCACAAAAGATGAAAATCATTT
This sequence comes from Bacillota bacterium, assembly GCA_023410025.1. GTDB lineage: Bacteria > Bacillota_I > Bacilli_A > ML615J-28 > CAG-698 > JAEYQM01. The sequence continues at coordinate 35,703 of JAEYQM010000077.1, read as the reverse complement.
AAAAGATGCTATTGATTTTTTAAAAGAAATTATTTTTAATCCTAATGTTGAAAATGGTGGATTTAGAGAAGAAGTATTTAATGAGGAAAAAAGAATGTTATCAGATAGTATTAAGAATATCTATAATAATAAACCTTATTATGCATTTAATAGATTACTTGAAGTTATGGGTAAAGATGAAATTGTTTCTGTATCAAGTTTAGGAACAATTGAAGATCTAGAAAAAATAACTAAAGAAAGCTTGTATGAATTCTATCTTGATAGTATCAAAAATGAAGAAGTAAAAATCTATGCAATTGGTGATATTACTGAAAATGAATTATCAGAATATTTTAAAGATTTTCCATTTAATCATAATAGGGTAAATCTTGAAAGTTATTCAAAAGAAATTAAAGTTATTGATGAAGTTAAAGAAGTTATTGAAAAACAAGAAATAAATCAAGCACAATTATTAATGGGATTTAGAACAAATATCACATATGGTGATAAGCTTTATTTGCCATTAGTAATTTTTAATATGATGCTTGGTGGTATGGCTTCTAGTGATTTATTTAGAGTAATAAGGGAAGAGAATAGTCTATCGTATAGTGTTGGATCAAATGTATTATTCCCTTCAAAAATTCTAATAATTACAGCAGGAATTGATCAGAAGAATTATAATCTTGCAACTGATTTAATTATTAAAGAAATTGAAAGATATAAAACAGGCGATATTAATGAGGAATTAATTGAAATTGCAAAGATTAATTTCATCAATAGTTTAAAAGAAACTAATGATGAACCAACTTCATTATTAATATTTGAGGCTAAAAAAGATCTTCAAAAAACAATGAGTTTAGAAGAATTAATTGAAAAATCTAATCTTGTTACTAAAGAAGAAATTATGGAAGCAAGTAAATTACTAGAACTTGACACAATTTACATGCTAAGAGGTGAAGGCAATGAATAAATATATTTATCCGAAAATTGGTGAAGTATTATATCATGAAAAACTAGACAATGGATTAAATGTATATATTGTTCCTAAAGAAGGATTTAGTAAAGTATACTCTACATTTGTAACTAAATTCGGTGCAGCAACAAATAAATTTGTTCCTTATGGAGAACAAGAATTTATTACTGTACCATTAGGTGTTGCTCACTTTTTAGAACATAAAATGTTTGAAATGGAAGATGGAACTGATGCAATTAATTTATTTGAAAATATTGGTGCCGAAGCTAATGCTTTTACCGATTATTATCAAACCGCATATCTTGCCACTTCAATAAGTTCTCATGAGGAAGTTATCAATTTATTACTTGATTATGTCCAATCACCACATTTTAATGATGAAAATGTTACTAGAGAACAAGGTATTATTGAACAAGAGTTAATGATGTATATGGATAAACCTTCTAGTAGATTATATTTAGGTTTAATGAAAAACCTATATTGTGAAAATGCAGTTAGAGAAGACATTGTTGGAACAGTAAAATCAATTAAATCAATTAATAAAGAAGTTCTTTATACATGTTATAATACTTTCTATCATCCTTCAAATATGTATTTGATGATAGTTGGAGATGTTAATCCAGAAGAAATGATCAAACTTGTTAAGGATAATCAAAGTAAAAAGAATTTTAAAAAACCACTTGATATTCGAAAACAATATGTTATTGAAGATAATAAAGTATATAAAAAAACAAGTAAGATTTATATGGATATTTTAATGCCTAAAGTAAGTGTTGGTTTAAAATTACCATTCAAAAAATATGAAAAAAATGAATTAATGATTAGTGAAATGTTACTAAGAATTCTACTTGAAAATAGTTTTGGTGTATCATCTGATACTTATCAATATTTACTAGATTCTCAATTAGTTAATACAGGTTATTCATATTATTTACAGATGGATGAATTATCTGGTTTTATTAAAATTGATGCCAATACTAATAAAGTTAATGAATTTATTGAGTATATTACAAAAAAATTAATTAATCTTGGAACTCACAAAATTAGCGAAGAGGATTTCCAAAGAATGAAAAAAGCAATGATAGGTTCATTTATTAAGAGTTATAATAATCTTGAATTTATTGCTAATGGTTATATAGACTTTTTATTTAAAAGTGGAGATTTATTTGAATTTTTTGATTTATTTGAACAAGTAACAGTAAGTGATATAGAAAAGTTTAAAGATTGGTTTGTTGAAAGAGCTATAAGTAATTTTATTATTTATCCCAACTCTTTTAAAAATAATAAATAAAGTTTATAAAATATTCAAAAAAATAATTTTTAAAAAAAATTATTATATGAATATTTTTTTTATTTTATAAAGAAGAATCTATTTATTAGTTTTTATTATATATTTGTTAGAAAAGTTTATAAAAACTACAATTTTATTGTTTAAAAACTTAAGGAATTAGAGTAATAGTTGATTTGAAATAAAAAACACAATATTATATAATTACTGTGGCCGGCAAAAAATGAAAGTGAGGTGAGGTATGTTAAATAATTTAATTCTTGTTGGTAGACTAGCAGATGATCCAAAATTAAAAACAGTTGAAGAGGGATTAAAAGTTTGTAATATAGTACTTGCTGTAGAAAGACCATTCCAAAATCAGGAAACAGGTAATTATGATGTAGACTTTATTAATGTCTCGATTTGGAGGGGAATTGCTGATACAGTATATAACTATTGTAAGAAAGGTTCAACAGTTGGAATTAAAGGAAGAATTGCAGTAAAACCAAGTGAAGTAAATGGAACTAAATTAAATCTTATTGAAGTAATTGCAGAGAGAGTTTCATTTATTAATTTAAAGCCATCAAAAGAAGAAGAGTAGAAATCAATTGATTGACTAGATATTTAACTTTAAAGTCCACACCCTTTATAAGTTAAATAGATTTCCCAGTACACTAAATATAATAATTAATTTGCCACAATTAATTAGTAGGACTAAATCCTACTAATTTTTTAAATAAAATGTTATTTTTTTTGAAAAAAATCTTGATTTTTTTAAATCATTTGGTATAATAATTATTGTGATTTGCAGGTATAGTATAACGGCTATTATACCGCCTTGCCATGGCGAAGATGCGAGTTCGATTCTCGTTACCTGCTCCAGATTAAGAAATCTATAGGTCTTCTAATTAAGAAGATCTATTTTTTATTTTATAGACTATTTTGCTTAAAAATTTAGTTAAATAGTTTTTTCTATACAAATAAAAAACATTTAGATTTAATAACTATAGGAGATTTACCATAGCTTTGGACCATTGAATTATGCGATTAAAATAATAGTTTTCGTAGGGATTCGAAACTATATGAAATAATTGTGGAAAGTAATTAAGTAATATGATATAATTATGCAAAGAAAGGATCTAAGTATATGAATTTTGATGATATAAAATTTAAAGGAACATTTAGAAACTATCAACAAAGAATATTAGATTCTTCAAATTTATATCTTTCTGATGGCAAAATTAATATAGTTGCAGCTCCTGGAAGTGGAAAGACAATATTAGGATTAGAATTAATTAGAAGGCTTGGGAAAACTTGTATAATTTTATCTCCTACAACAATTATAAGAGATCAATGGGGAGAAAGATTTAAAGAATCTTTTTTGCCAGAAGGATGCGATATAAATGAATATGTAAATAATCATTTAAATAAAATTGTATTAATAAATTCAATTACATATCAAGCATTATATTCAGCAATGAATAAAATCAGCTCTTCTAGTGAAGATGAAGAAGTTGATTATTCTAATATAGATTTATTCAAAATAATAAAAGAAAATAAAATTAAAACAATCTGTTTAGATGAAGCACATCATTTACAAAATGAATGGCAAAAAGCATTGGAAAAATTTATTAAAGTTTTAGATAAGGATATTAATATAATCTCTTTAACGGCAACACCGCCATATGATGCTAATACTACTGAATGGCAAAGATATATAAGTGTATGTGGAGAAATTGATGAAGAAATATTTGTTCCTGAATTAGTAAAACAAGGAACTCTTTGCCCACATCAAGATTATGTGATATTCAACTATCCTACTGAAAGTGAAATAAAAAGTTTTAAAGAATATAAAGAAAAAGCATTTTACATAATAGATGAAATAGGTAAATTAGACTTTATCGTAAGTTTAAATAAATTGATAAATATAGATTACAAAAATTTGTTAATGGATATTTACTCTAATGTGAAAGAGTATATAGCCATTCTAATTTTATTCAATTATTATGATTATAAAATTAATAATAAACTAGTGAAGATTCTTACTGATGTAAATTATTTACCTAATATTAATTTACATTATGCTGAAGTTGCAATACAATTTTTGATTGACTCAAATTTATTAAATAAAGATGAAAAAAATATTTTGTTAAAACTTTTGAAAGAAAACTCATTATATGATAAAAATCAAGTGTGCTTAGACTTGAATGAAAAACTAAAGAGAAAATTAATTAGTTCCTTAGGTAAGATGGATAGTATTTCTAAAATTGTTGATAGTGAATATACATCATTAAATAATGATTTAAGAATGCTAATATTAACTGATTATATCAAAAAAGAATCATTATCAAAAGTTGGAACTATTGATTCAGTAGATAATGTTAGTGTTGTTAGCATATTTGAAACTATAAGAAGAAAAGAAGATGTTAAAATTGCAGTGCTATCAGGTAGCATTGTTATATTACCAAATTCTTTAATTGAACAAATTGAACACAAATATGAATTTACTTCAATGCCATTAGAAAATACGATGTATTCATCTGTTAGTTTTAAAGGTACAAATAAAGATAAGGTTAGAATTGTTTCTGAACTTTTTGAACATGGAGATTTCAATATTTTAATTGGTACAAAATCATTGCTTGGAGAAGGATGGGATTCACCATGCATTAATTCTTTAATTCTTGCTAGTTTTGTTGGCAGTTTTATGCTATCTAATCAAATGAGAGGTAGAGCAATTAGAATCAATAAAAACGTTCCTGATAAAGTATCAAATATTTGGCATTTAGTAACTATCGAACCTGATTATATTTTTGAAGATAATAAAATTAAAAAAATTAATTTGTTTTTATCTGATCAGAAAAATGTAATTCAGTCAGTTGATTATGAAACATTAGTTAGAAGATTTGACTGTTTTGTGGGACCTAGATATGATTCTGATTCAATCGAGAGTGGCATTGACAGAATTTCAATAATTAAACCTCCATATGATAAATCAGGAATAAAAATAATAAATGAAGAAACTCTACAACTTTCAAAAGATAGAGATTTTATTAGACAAAGATGGAATAATTCTCTAGCAGAATCATCAAAGATGGCTATTGAATTAGAAGTACCTAGAGATAGAAAGATACCAGCTTTTACTTTTATAAATATAGGTAAAATTTTATTGATTCTAAGTTTTCAAAGTACACTAATTAATGTTTGTGCTCAAACGATGTCTAGATTGTCTTCACAATCTAATTTACGATTATTGTCGTTAGTTGTAATAATTGTATCTACTATTATAACATCTATTCTGATTTCATTTGTGACAAAAAAATTAATTGCAAATGCAAATCCAACTAGTCTAATTAAAAACTTTGCAAAATGTATATTAAAAACATTAAAAGATATAGATATTATAGAATCTGCTTGTAGTTTAAAAGTTAAGAGTGACCCAAATGGAATGTTTATAAATGTTTCTTTAATTAATGCAACTATTCATGAGCAAAATATTTTTAATAAAGCAATTTCTGAATTTTTAAGTCCAATTGAAAATCCAAGATATATTGTTATAAAAAGAGGATTATTAAATAAATATAATTATAAATATGTGTTTGCTTGTCCGACAATTATTGGAAAAAATAAAGATACTGCTGATTTATTTAATAGATATTTATCCAAAATTATGGGTAAATATGAACTTGTGTATACTAGATATGAAGAAGGCAGAAAATTTATTCTAAAATGTAGAAAAAAATCTTATATAACTTATAACGCAAAGAAAGTTAATAATAAACATAAAATATCAAGATGGAATTAAACTTGATTGAATTCACTATTTGTTAACATTTTTAAATAAAGGGTTTGATACAGTGTATTGTATAAATCCTTTTTTTAAAAATTTATATAGCAAATATAAAACAATATAATTAATAAAAAAATATGTTTTAAATTTTATTATATAAATTGAAAATTATAAATTGTTTGAAGATAATTTTAATGTATGTTATAATACAAAAGAACAAAGATCACATTACTAAAAAAAGTGTAATAATTTATTTTATAAAAATCAGTATAATTATATAAAGATGAAAAGAGAGGTATGTTTATTATGTCATCAAGATATAAACTTTTTCATTGCTTTAATCCTTATGCAGTAGATAAAACACAAGTCCTATTCATAAAAGCGATCAAGGAAAATGCATTGTTTCACTATAAAAATTGTTTGGATTATAAGAGAATTTTAGATGAAAAGAATTTTAATCCTAATACAATACAAACTTATGATGATATTATAAAATTGCCTTTTATTCCCACACTTTATTTTAAACATCACCATTTAATGTCACTTCCCGAGAAAAAAATGATTATAAAAGCTACATCTTCTGGTACTAGTGGCAAAGTATCCAAGATAGGGCTTGATTGGAATAGTTTTAAATGTGGATTTTGGATGGTTTCTAATTTAGCAAGATCACACCGTTTCTGGTCACTTAAACCTGTCCACTATCTAATATTTGGTTACAGACCTACTAAACATAACCAAACTGCCATTTCTAAATCAGCTAATGGGTTTACCTATTTTACTCCTGTACTTAGTAAAACTTATGCTCTTGAATGGAAGAATGGAAAGTATGAAAATAACCTTGAAGGTATGAAACAAGCTCTTATTAAATATGAAAAAAGTCCATTTCCTATCCGAACAGCTGGTTTTCCTGCATATACATATTTTTTATTAAAATCGATGAAGGATGAAGGGATTAGATTACAAATGCCGAAAGGGAGCATCATTTCCATTGGTGGTGGATGGAAGAACTTCCAACACGAACAAGTTGATAAACAAGTTTTTTATGATATTGTAAAAGAAGTTTTGGATATTGATGAAGATCATATTGTTGAGTTTTTTAGTGCTGTTGAACACCCAGTTTTATATATGAGTTGTAAACATCATCATTTTCATATTCCAATATATAGTCGTGTTATAATTCGTAATCCTGAAACATTTGAAGAGGTACCGAATGGAGAAATTGGGTTGGTAAATTTAGTAACACCTATGCTAAAAAGTAACCCGATTGCTAGTGTTATTACTGATGATTTAGGTATATTACACGATGAACCATGTCCATGTGGAAATAATTCTAAATGGTTTGAAATCGTTAATCGAGTTGGTGTTAAAGATATAATAACTTGTGCTGTAGGTGCACAAGAATACTTAAAGAAGTAGGTACTTGTATGATTTTATTTCAAGGAAAAACATACCCAAATCAAGAACAAGAAGAGTTATTAAAAAATTTACCTCATTTATTAATTCAAACATTAAAACAAGTTAATCCACTAACAACTGATAAAGTAATTAATGCTTGTGATGAACTTGCTAGTAAAGTTATGAATGGAAGATATGATGATATATTAAAGCCACTTCTTATAGAACTTGATATTTCTGAAGAAACTTTTTTTGCAATGGTTAAGTTATTTTCTAAAGAAGCAATGACTTACAAGTGTCAAGTAGAACTAGGGTCTGAAATAACTTACAATGATAGTATAAAAAGAGAAAGATATCCTCTAGGTATCCTTTTTCACATCGCTGCAGGAAATGTTGATGGACTACCTGCCTATAGTGTTATTGAAGGTTTATTAGTTGGTAATATTAATATATTAAAACTACCTGCTGGAGATCAAGGTTTATCTATATTTATATTAAATGAATTAATTAATATAGAACCAGATCTTACAGAATATATCTATGTTTTTGATGTGCCTTCTACTGAACTTGAAACTCTAAAACAATTAGCTAATCTTTCAGATGCAGTAGTTGTTTGGGGAGGAGACGTAGCAGTAAAAGCTGTACGGGAAATGGTTGATGTTAAAACAAAAATAATTGCATGGGGACATAAGTTATCTTTTGCTTATGCAACACTTGATGTAAATGATGAAGAATTAATTGGATTAGCTAATCATATTTGTGAAACAAACCAACTATTATGTTCTTCATGCCAAGGTATTTATATTGATACAGAAAATAAGGAAGATTTAGAAAACTTTGCAAAACGCTTTTTTCAAATTTTTAAAACTGTTAATCAAAACTATAAACCTATTCCATATGGAATGAAAGCAAGAAACTCTTTATATTTATATAATGAGCAACTCGAACAACATCAAACTAAACATAGAATTTATATGGACCATGGATGTAGTGTAATTGTAAAGGATGATTATGAATTAGAATTATCTTATATGTTTAGAAATGTTTGGATTAAAAGACTTCCAAGGGGTAAGATCGTTGAAACTTTGAAACACAATAAAAACCATTTACAAACAGTAGGTTTATGTGTTAAAGAAGAAGATAAAAAAGATTTATCAGTAATATTTATTAAAACAGGGCTAGTTAAGATTACTCGTGGTGAAAATATGTCAAGAATGTTTGCTGGTGAAGCACATGATGGAACCTATCCTTTAAGAGAGTATTCAAGAATCGTAGAAATTTATTAATTAATAAAATAAACAGTCCCGTTGTACTATATAAGTGAATATAATTAATTGTAGGTGATTTATTAAATGTTTAAGACACTTCCTTGGTATAAGAAAATACTTTTTGTATTTATGTTTATATTTATAATGCCTTTATTTATTATTCTTTTAATATTTTTCTTTATAACAAATGTTATTCCTTCACCATTTGAAAGGAGAAAATATAAAAAAACGGCTTTCTTTAAAAAATATAAAGAAAAATATAGATATAAAATAACAAAAAGTTTTTATTTTAATTTATTGAATGCATTAGTTGAAAGAAATTGTAATTATAATTTTGTTAAATTAGATTATGGTTATTTTTATCTAACTATTGATGAATATTTGATTTTATTTCCAAATGCAAAAGAGATAAAATACAATGATGAATCCAAATCTTTGGAAATGATTGAAGGAAATTTAATCAATTTTATTCAAGTTAGTCAATATATAGATAATGAGTTATATTATATAAAACCTATTGATAAGAATAAAAAAATTTTAGTTGCTATCAGAAAAAATTTATTTGATAAATTAGATTTATCTATTACTTTAAATGAAGAAAATTTAATTATATATGATTCATATGATGAATTAGCTAATAAAATGGTTAATTTAAAATAAAATTGCTTGATATTTATATCAAGCTTTTTTAATAGGTTATAATTTGAAAAATAGAATTCATTAAAATATCATCAATTAATATTTAACTTTTTATATAGAGTATTATTTGACTTTTTAAATTAAACTTATATTTTTATAAATATATTTTTATTTTAAGCACAACACAAAATGAAATGTTGTTAAAGATATAATAAAGTATCCAATAATGATTGAGTAAAATAACATGAAATATTATCAAGTTTAATTTGTAATTTAGTCATGAATATCTATGTTTCTCAAATTTTTGGTGAAATTTATATTGACATTTAACACATTTTATTACTTTCTTTAAAATTCTATTAAATTATTTATTATTTATGAATATACTATTAAGAAGTTTTAAATTTAAAAATAATTTATAAAGAGTGGTTATTATTAATATAAAGAAGTTAATTTAAGTTTATAGATATAATAATGACGAATTATGTCGATAAATTTATTTAATAAATTAGTTATTGTATTGATAAAGTACATAAAGAGTGTTAGAATTATATTACAAAAAATGTTAATTTGTTATTTTATAATATATTTTTGCTCTTATAATTATTTTGACGTTTATGAAACTTATTTTAAATAACTTAATTAAATTAATGGAATTTTAGGAGGTTAATATGAAAAAATTTCTGTTTATTTTTTTCACATTTTTTTTATTATCGTTATTTATAACTGGATGTTCAAGTGATAAGGTTACAATTAAGTTTGAAACAAATGGTGGATCTAAAATTGAAAACATTAGTATTGATAAAAATACTAAAATCACACTGCCGGATGATCCTACTAAAGACGGTTTTGATTTTAAAGGATGGTTTACAGATTCAGCATTAACAATAGAATACAAAAATGAAGCAATAACAAGTAACATCACTTTATATGCAAAATGGGATGAAATGTCTTCGGATATATTTGAGGTTAAATTTAACAGTGATGGTGGAAGTAGTGTAACTAGTCAAACTATAGAAAAGGGTAAGACTGCAACAGAACCTGCAAATCCAAATAGAACTGGTTATAAATTTGATGGTTGGTATTTAGGTAATACAAAGTTTGATTTTACAAAACCAATTACATCAAATATTACATTAGTTGCAAAATGGAGTCAAAATGATAATTTATTTGATGTGGTTGAACCAAAAGATGTAAAATATTCACCAGAGGTTTCAAAAAAAATATATGATTTATTAGTTAGTATTAAATTTGATGGTATTGGTGAAATTAATGAAGAAACTAATGAATATATTCCATATAAATTTGAAGATGAAAATGCTCAGTTAGTTATTGATTCAGTAATTGATTATTTTAAATTAAGTAAATTATTAGAAAGTGATTTAGATTATTTAATTAATTTATTGGAAAATAATTTTGATAATATTGATAATATAGTTAAAGAAAAACCAATAATTGAAACTGTTGAATTCTTGGTTACAGTTTTATTTGAAGAAGCAATTACAAATATTGATGAAGATGTGATTGGGCAATTACTTTATGGACTTGCAATTTTATCATTTGAAAATCAAATAGATCAATGTCAATATGAAATTGATTATTACACAAATGAGTTGCTTAAAGACCCTGAAAATGAAAATTATTTTAAACAACTTGAAACATTAAAAAAAGAATTAACAAAGCTTATGTCATTTAAAGAAGATCTAGATGATGCTGGAATGAAGAGCTTTATAATTATTTCAAGAACTATTATGAGGGTATATAGTGCTTTTAAAGAAAATGATGGATTATCATTATTTGATTTAGTTAAAGAGGGAAAATTAACAAATCAAGAAATACTAGAAATTATAAAAATATTTGCTAATACTCTTAAAGATATTAATATGTCAGATGAAACATGGGCTAGATTATTTGAATATAAAGAATTTTCAAACTTTTTAATTAATTATATGAATATGAATACAAATAGTGAAGTGCCTAAAGTATATGAAATAATTCTAGAAAAAGAATTGATTTTATTTGGAAAAAATTTTAAGTTAATTCTTACGGTATTGTCTGATGTTCTATTAGAAATAACTATTGAAGATTTGAAATACATTTTTGAGTTGGAAAAACCTTATACTGAAAAAAAACAAATTTTCTATACTAGTAATTATGAATTAATAAGCAAGACGCAATATTCACTAACAACAACTTCTTTTGATGCAACAATAGATATATACAACAAATTAAATGATTTATATAATCAATTTAAGGGTAATCAAACAACTCAAGAAATCATATACTTCTATAATCAAGAAACACAAGTTTATAAAATTTCTAAATTAACTTTTAAAACTTTAAATATTAATAATTTTAATAAATACGCTGATTTTCTAAATAATTTACAAATTCAATTTACAAAAGACTCTTCAGATATTAAATTTTATTCAAATGTATATACAGTTTATGTAGATGATCAAATTTTGATTATGACTGATGATGAATTTACTAACTATATGCGTGATAATCTTTCAACATATTACATTTATAAAGATGGTATGTTTGTTACAGTAACTTCTCAAGAATATGAAAATGAAAGAGATTTATATTTTGCAAAACAAGTTCAGGTTATATTTAAGTATTTACATTCACTTTTAACAAAAGATGGAGTTGAAGAACTAATCTTTGATTTCTTAGAAATAGCAGAGGAAGAAGTTAAAAATATAGCAGAAGGAACACTTGAAGAACCAGTAGTAAATATCGTAACTATTGAAGATGTATATGAACTAATAGAGGAAATGATTAACTTAGATATAAAAGTAGATAATGTAGATGAAATTGACGAATTGTATAGTGAATTTATGGGAACACTAAATATTTTTCTTCTATATCAATGTCCTTATTTAATGGAATATATATTTAATTATGAATAATACTTTTTGTTATAGAAGATCTTTAGTAATTCTAAGGATCTTCTTTTCCTAGAAAATTTATAAAAATTAATATATTATTAAAATTTAAATATTTTGAAGGTGATCATGGAAAAAATACTGAGTGCAATCGGTTTGAGTAAGGTATATGATAATCGTGTAGTTCTAAATAATATAAGTTTTGATGTTTTAAAGGGTGAGTTTATTTCAATAATGGGTCCAAGTGGATCGGGAAAGTCGACACTTTTAAATATTATAAGTGGTAATGAAGTATTAGATAATGGAAGTGTTTTAATAAATGGTGAAGATATTACTAAGTATAATGAAAAAAAATTATCAGTTCTTAGAAATTCTACAGTTGGTTTTGTGTATCAGTTTTTCAACTTAATTGAGGAGTTATCAGCATATGATAACATAATGTTACCTATTTATTTAAAAAGCAAAAAAATTGATTTAATATTCTTTAATGAACTGATTGACGATTTAAATATTAAGGATTTATTAAATAGAACGGTAAGTAAATTAAGTGGTGGAGAAAAGCAAAGGGTTGCTATTGCGAGAAGTTTAATATATAAACCTCAAATTTTAATGTTGGATGAACCAACAGGAAATCTTGATACTGAAAATAGAAATAATATTATGAAATTATTAAAGATGATAAATGTTAAGTACTCAATGACTATTATTCAAGTTACACATGATTTTGAAACAACAAAGTATACAGACTATATAATTAAAATTATCGATGGAGAAATTAAGAGGTAAGATATGGTCCTATATTTTAAATATATACTAAAGTCTTTTAAAAGAAACATTTACCAACCTTTAATGATCATATTAATAATTACTTTAAGTTGTACTGTTTTCTTCTCATCTCTAAATTTTTTAAATGTTTTCAATCAATACTATACTACTAGAAATGACTTTAAATTTGGTAATGCTGACATTAGCATTACTGTAGGTAGTTTATCAAAAACAAGATTTATGCAAATGCGCTATATAAATAATATTGTAAGTGAAGAAGATGAGGTATATGGGATGTACACCTTCTCCTCACTTTATTATCATGACAATAAAAGTAATCTTATAAATACATTAGGGATGAATTTTGATAAAGCTAATCAATTATCAAAAATAGAATTTATTTATAAAACTACAGTTGTTGAAATATCAATAAATAAGATTGCAGTTGTAAGCGATCGATTTGCTAATAAATTTAATTTAAAACTTGGAGATAGTTTTTCTTTAAAGATGGCAGATAATTATGAAACATATATTATATATGGTGTAGCTAAAAACACTGGATTATTTTTTGAAAATGATATTCTCCTAAATGATGAAGGAGTAGTAAATATATTCTTAGAAGCTCTTGGTTTATCCATATTAAAGGGAAATTTAATTTACAATCAATTTTTAATTAAAACCAATAATATTGAAAATGTATATGGTAAAATAAAATCAAGCGAATATTTTAAGGATAAAGATATTACAACTAAAAATAATACATTAAATGATTCAATTAAAAATTTAGAAACATTATTGATTATATTAATAGTTTTAGTTACAAGTATTTTATGTGTAGTTTTTATATACTCTGTACTAATATTGTTAATAAATAAAAGATTAAAAGTATTAAATCTATTCAAATCTGTTGGTGCGAGAAACTATCAATTGGTTTTATGCTTATTATTTGAAATTTTGATTTATGCCTTTATTGGTGTAATAATAAGCCTCTTCCTTGGTAAACATTCATCTTATCAAATTGTGAAGAAGTTTTTAGTCAATGGAGTTAATCTAAAAATATACTCAAGTTTCTATATATATACCATTATTTTTGGTATCTCTATTGCATTTCTATCGACAATTTTGGAAATAACAAGGACTGCAAAAAGACCAGTAAATTTAATACTTAAAGACTTTAATAAGACATATGTATCTCCCAAAAAAGTTATTGTCTTTATTTTAGTTATATTGTTTATATTAACATATTGTATTATAAAATTTGTAAATGATATAAAGGTTAATTATCTGGCATATCCATTAACTTTACTATCAATAACTCTTATTTACATACTATCAAGTTTAGCTATTGTTTATCTTTATAAATTACTAAAAAAGTCAAAAATTAATTGTTTAAAGCTTATATCAACATTATCAAGTAATCAAAAGTCATATCATATAGCAAACAAAATGTTTATAATTTCATTTACAATTTTACTATCGGTTTTATTAGCCACAAGTATTTTTAGAGATTTTCATAATAAATCGGACAAATTATTAAATGAAGGAATTAATATTGTCAATATAAGTGATCCAAGTAATAAACTTTTAAGTGAAGTGAAAATTGTCGATGGTGTAAAAGAAATTTTACCATATTATCAAAGCATAGGAAATATAGGATATGATAATTATCAAATATTTATAATTGGATTAAATGGTAATATTGTTAATGAAATTATAGATTCAAATAATATTAAAATTATTTACAAAAAAGAATATAAAGATAATTCAATAATTTTACCAATAGGACTAATTGAAAAAAATAGTTTTAAATATGGTGAGGAAGTTGAACTAACAATATTAGGGGAAAAGTATTTATTTGAGTTATGCGGTTATATTGATTCTCCTTTACCATTTTTAATAATTAATATAAATAGTTCAAATCTAAATTATAATAGTATGTTAGTTAAATGCGATAATAAAGATATTGTTTACCAAGATTTAAGCCAAAGATTCTCTTTTAAATCTTTTTATATATTACATAATAATGATTTTTTAGAACCTGAAAGAATAGTTGTAAATAGTATTGTAGAGATGTTGGAACTATTAAGTTATATAATAATGTTTGCATTATTTATTGGCGTCATAAATAATTTTATTATGAGTAATATATTTGAAATAAAAAATTTTCAAATTTTAAAAAGATTGGGTTATGGAAACTTTGATATTTTAAAAATTAGTTTTTTAGAGCATCTTATTAATCTGTTAATAATTGAAGGGTTTATTTTAAGTGGAGCATATTTTATTAATACAACTTTTTCAAGTTTTTTAAAACTAAGTGGTTATTATAGTACATTTAAAATTAATACATATATATATCTATACATTATTTCAACAAGTTCTATTCTATATATTTGTTTATGCTTAATAAAGTATTTAATATATCGAAAAACAAAAGCAAATGTAATATATGAGTAATATTTATCTAGTTAAATTTGGTAATTTAATCATATTATTAATAATGGAAATAAAATTTTTTTAAGTTAATTATTTTTAAATAGGGGGTGAAAATATGAGAAAATTAAGAATTTACTTTAATTTTGTAATTACATTATTATTATTAAGTATATTAGTTGGGTGCGATCAAATAAATAAGCTTATTGGTAAGGATAAAACAAAACTTCCTGAAGCGTTAGAAATGGTAATTGGACATGGTTATGATATTACAAAAAAATATGCTTACTCTCCAGATATCAAAGATAGTATTTTTGATTTAAATAAATTATTAAAAGATGGCCTTGTAAAAAGGGATCCAAATTTATCATCGGGTACATTTGAAAGTATTGAAGGGGCTGATATAACTAGTTATCAAAAAAGTCTTTCTACAAAAATTTCAGCATCTGTAAGTGGTGGTATTAAAAAGATTGGTTCTTTTTCAGCTGAAATTGAACAAAATTTTAGTAGTGAACAGATAGGTACTGATGAGCATGCATTTGCAACTAGTAGCACTAATGTTATAAAGGATGCTTATTATATTACTGAAAAAAACACAGATAAATTATTTAAGTATCTAACAGATGACTTTATTCAAAATATTAAGACTTTGGACGCTCCAGATATTATAAGAATATACGGTACCCATTCAATGCAAGGTGGCATTCTTGGTGCAAGATTAGATTATCATATGAGTGCAAAGAAAAAAATTGGGGCATCATCTATTAATATTGGTGCATATGCAAAGGCTAAAGCAGAAGCATCATTAAAGGGTATTTTTAGTGGTGGGGCAAGTGGATCTGCAGAAATTGATACTTTGTATGCAAATTCATTTGAAACATCATCAGTAATAATAAAGACAAAAGTTTATGGTGGTAAACCTGAATATGCTCAAGCTGTTCAAAATGAAAGAGACTATCAAGCATGGATTGAATCTATTGAAGGAAGAGAAATATGGTGTGATTATTATCCTAAAGGCTTAATTGAATTATCAGAATTAATAAATGATAAGTTTGGAGATAATTGGCAAACAATAAAACAAAATCTATCCAATTATATTAATGAATATTTAGAAGGTAATGTATTTGTTGTTGAAAATAAGGCAGTTAGTGGTAAAATAACCGAAAATCAATTTACAATAGCTTTGGGTACTGGAAATGCAAGTTATACTAATTCTAGAGGAGATAGAGAAATTGATTCAGAATCAGGTAGTGAAACAGTTTGGGAAATATGGGTAAATAATCAAATTGTAAGTGATAAAAAAATTAAAACAACATTTAGATATAAAGTATGGGAAACTAAAGGCGATTGGAGTATTATTGAAATTGTAAGGACTGTTGAATGGAGTACACCTAATAAAATTAAATCTATTAATAGTAAAGATATCTATATAAATGGTAAAATTATAGGAAAAAATGATTCATTAGTTATGCTTGGGGATAAAGAATATTTATCAAATCTACAAGTTCAAATTGATGGTACAGGTGAGGAAGATCAAAAGAATATAAAAGCAATTTTTAACTTCACTCTTGAATATGAATATTATGCATTTTTAAATTAATAAAATATTGTTTATTCTTGAATACATTGTATATTTTGCTATAATATAGAAGAATTAATTATTTTTAAAAAGGTTGGCATTAGATTTGAAAAAGATATTAAGTATTACAAAAAACACAATTACATATATTTTATTTATACCAATAATGATTATATCATTACCGATTATAATATTTTCTTTACCTTTTTTTAAAAGATATAATACTGAAAAAAGATTTGGGTTTTTATTGAAAAAAAGTTATACTTTAGAAATAAATAATAAGATTTTTAAATATAAAAAAGATAATACAATTATAAGTATTATCCAAGATAAAGAATATAAAATAAGTTTTGATAATGGAACAACGTATATAAATTTATATGAATCTAATATTGGTACAGAAGAAGAAAGAAATATTTTAAAAGAGGTTATGGAAAAATATAATTATACTATTCCAATTGATAAAAGAAGAGGAAATGCCATTGATACTGCTAAGTATTATATTGCCTTTTTAAAAAAATATATTGGAGAGTTTTAATTATGATTATATTGACATCAAATGGAATATCTAATGATTTGGTAAAGAAAGAACTTCATACATATATACATAAAAATTCTGTTGCTTTAGTTGTTACAGCTGATGATATTTATAAGGAAAATAACTACCATGTTCCAAGACATAAAGAAGATTTATTATCTTTAGGATTAGATGTTGAAGTGTTTGATTTTGATAATCGAAAACCAGAAGAAATTAATAAATTTGATGTGGTTTTCTTAATTGGCGGAAATCCTTATTATTTGTTAGACTTAATAATCAAAAATAATTTTAAAGATGTTTTAAATGATTTTGCACTAAATAAAATTATAATTGGTTGTAGTGCTGGTTCAATTGTCTTAACACCAAGTTTAAAATTAATAGATATTTATTCTCCTGATATGAACATTGTAGGTTTAAATGATTTATCTGCTTTAAACTTTACAAGTATTCAAATATTACCTCATTACAGTAAATTTATTTCTAAATACGATAATTTTAAAGATAAGTGTAGAAAATATGAAATAGAAAATAAGTGTGAAGTAAATAGATTAAATGATGGTGAAGCCTTATTTATTCATAATAATGAAATATCAAAAATAATAAAGGTAAAATAGTATAAAAAATTAAATTTATACTATTTTTTTTATTTAAATTATGTTATACTATTTGTAAATATGTTGAAAAAAAGGGAGAAAAAAATGGAAAAAAACGAAAAAATAAAATTTGGAAAAAGTCTTGAAAGAATTATCATTTCCGGGATACTAGCTACTATACTATTATGCTTAGCATATTTAGTTTTTAAGTTTTTTATAGTAGAAGAAGATTATGTTGATGCTGGTGCAGTTATATTTTTCATTATCATAACATTGGTTTGCCTACCATATGTAATTAACTTTATTAAGGTTTTATTTCAAAAAGAATTTGAATTTACTAATGATGGAAATTTTAAAATTAAAAATAATGATCAGTTGTTTAATATGAAAAACTTTAATTATGAATTTGATGTGTTTAATTTAGAAAATAGTACTATGACTAAATTTCTTGCTATTTGTGGTTTATTACCAGCGTTTTTTTATTTGAACTATAGATTAAACAAAGGTATGGTTAGTATTGTTTTAATAGAAAAGAATACTAATAAAAAGTTTGTAATTAGATCATCAAATTTAAGTGAAATCGATGAATTATATATAATTTATAAAAATTCTCTAAATAGAGAATTAAATGAAAGTGAACTAAATATATATCAAACAATTAAGTCTCAAAAACCTAAAAATAAATTTGAATTAATTAGATACAGAATTGTTAATATTTTAACTTTATTGGTGTGTAGTGGAATTGTAATATTATTTATATATTTATTATTAAGAGCATAATTTTAGTATAATTTTTTAAAGCATTATATTTTGTTTATAGTTAAATCTACTAAATTAATTAAATTTTATATTAATTAATTTCAATATGTTTAATTTTATACTATACTATATTTCCAGGTGTTAATATGAAAAATCATATTACTTTTCAAATTGATAATTTTAATATATGGATTGAAGAAGAAAATTCAAAAATTAAAGGAGTATCATTTTTTGCTCCAATCGATTTAAATTTAAAAGAGACAAATATACTACTAGAGGCTAAAAATCAAATAGAAGACTATTTTAAAGGGTTAAGAAAAGAATTTGATCTGCCTATTGAATATAGAGGCACAAAATTTCAAAAACAAGTTTGGGAATTACTATTAAATCTTAATTATGGAGAAGTATTAACATATAAGCAGGTTGCTGAAATTATTAACAAACCTAAGGCCTATAGAGCAGTTGGTATGGCCTGTAATCGTAATAATATTGCCATTATTATTCCATGTCATAGAATTGTTGGAGTTAATGGCTTAGTTGGTTATGTTGGCGGACTTGAAATAAAAGAGAAACTATTAGGTATAGAAAAAGCATCAGTTTTAAACTGATGCTTATTTTTTATTGATTGATAATTTCTAAAACTTCTTTAATTTGTTTGATTGCAAAATCAATTTGTTCTTTTGTATGCGTTGCAGTATATGAAGTTCTTAGTAAGCTTTGTCCAACTGGTGTAGCTGGAGAAATTACTGGATTAACATAAACTCCTCTTTCAAGAAGCAATTTACATGCTAGGAAGGCTTTTTCATCTTCATAAGTATAGATAGGAATAATTGGAGTTTCTGATTCATAGAACTTAATTCCTTCTTTACGTAATCCTTCACGCATATAATCACTAATATCTTTTAAAGCCTTAACACGTTCTGGTTGTTCTTTTAAGATTTTTAATGCGGCTCTAGCACATTCAACACTCGCTGGAGTAATAGATGCGCTGAAGATGAAAGGTCTTGAAACATGTTTTACATATTCAACAACTTCCTTCTTACCAGCCATATAACCACCTAAACTTGCAAGTGATTTAGAGAATGTTCCCATGTAGATATCAACTTCATCTTCTAAACCGAAGTGTTCAGCTGTTCCACGTCCATGTGCACCAAGTACACCTAAACCATGAGCATCATCAACCATTACACGAGCTCCATATTTCTTAGCAAGTCTAACAATTTCTGGTAAATTACAAATATCTCCACTCATACTAAATACACCATCAGTAACAATTAAAATACCTTTAGTGTCTTCGATTGATTGAAGAGTCTTTTCTAGATCCTCCATATCATTGTGTTCATAACGTAATAATTTCGCATAGCTTAAACGACATGCATCGTAGATTGAAGCATGGTTTTCTTTATCACCAACAATAACATCGTTTCTTCCACAGATTGCTGAAATAATACCTAAATTACTTTGAAATCCTGTAGAGAATGTTACAACTGCTTCCTTATTTAAAAATTCTGCTAATTCTTGTTCTAGTTTCACATGAATATCTAATGTTCCGTTTAAGAAACGTGATCCACTACAACCTGAACCGTATTTTTGTAAAGCTTCAACACCAGCTTTAATAACTTCAGGGTTAGAAGTTAGTCCTAAGTAGTTATTAGAACCAATCATTATCGTTTTGTGTCCTTCCATTATTATCTCTGTATCTTGTCCTGTTTCTAATTGATGAAAGTATGGATATAATCCCTTTTCTTTAACTTGATTAATTGTTTGTAAGTATGATAATTTGTTAAATAAATCCATTTTTAATCCCCTTTATCTTTACAATAAGATATTTTATTATAGCACCATTTATAATAAATTGCAAGCGAGTTTTCGTCGATTGATTATGTAAGCATTATTTTAATTGAAAAAGTAATAATTTATAGTATAATATAAATGAGTGAGGTATTCAAATGATTAAAGGGATTTTGATAGATTTAGGGAATACAATTGTTTATAATAAGAACTTTAATTTTAATAATGGTTTAATGGTTATATATAATAATATAATAGAGCCCAAAATATCTTACCAAGAATTAATAAAATTTACAGACAATTTTAAACTTAATACATATGATATAAGGGATAGATTCGAAATTTGTTTTTTAAATTATCTTAATTATCTTCAAAAATATTTCGATTTGAAATTTAAAGTCTCTCTTAGTGAACTAGAATACTTATTTACATTAAAAGTAGAAGATCTAGAATTAATTGATGGAGTCATTGATTTCCTGAAATATTTAAAAGAAAGTAAAAAGAAGGTTGTTATTTTATCCAATTCAACATTTTCTTCCCTAGCTTTAAAGAGAAATTTAGAAGATTTAGGAATCCTTGATTATTTTGATCAAGTATTATCATCAGGGGATTTATTAATTCGTAAACCTTATATGGAATTCTTTAACTTAGGTATTAAAGTTTTAAATCTTCCAAAAGAAGAAATCATGTATATCGGTAATGATTATTATTTTGATGTCCATGGTGCAAATCTTGCTGGATTAGATGTTATATGGCTAAATGAAAAAGATGAATTAAACAAAGATAATTTAAAAGTAAATATTTTTAAAAACTATCAAGAAATTACAAAATATATAAAAGAAAGGGGATAATAAATGTTTAGATACATTAAATCGATAAAAGAACGTGATCCGGCTGCGAGAAATTTCATTCAGATACTTTTATTATATCCTGGTGTTCATGCAATGTTTTATTACCGAATTGCAAGATTATTTTGGTTAATAAAGTTAAAACTGATTGCTGAAATTATAACATATATCTCCAAGTTCTTTACGAGAATTGAAATACATCCAGGAGCAAGAATTGGTAAAAGATTATTTATTGATCATGGCTTTGGAGTAGTTATAGGTGAAACAACAATCATTGGTAATGATTGTACACTTTACCAAAATGTTACTTTAGGGGGTTCTGGAAAAGAACATTGCAAACGACATCCAACATTAGGGAATAATGTTATGGTTGGAGCGGGAGCATTAATCCTTGGTAATATTACTATTGGTGATAATGTGAAAATAGGTGCTGGTACAATAGTGTTAGATAATATTGAAAGTAATAAAACTGTTGTAGGGGCAAAGGGAAAGGTAATTAATTAAATTTAATTTTTGAGGTGTATATAAAAATGAACTTACTAAACATTAGAAAACATAACAGATTATTTGAATTTTTAATAGTATTTACTGTTGCATTACTACTAGAATTTGCAGTATTAATTCGCTTCAATATAAAAATATCGCCTATTTATTTCTTGCTTACATTTGGTAGTATAGGGGTTATACCTGGTTTAATTTTATTTATTAAATCAAGCAAAGTTAGATTTGTTCTTTATTGTATATGCTTATTTTATGCATTTGGAATATTTGTAACTGACACAACTTTGTTTTATTACAAAGGTGATTTATTTGCCATTTCCATGATTTTTGATATTGGTGATGGACTTAAAATGGGTTTAAATTATAATATTTTTATTGCTTTTACTTGGTGGCAATGGATCTTAATTTCATTAATGGTAGGATCTGCAGTTTATTTATTGGTTAAATTAACACTTGGTGAAGCCAAATCTAATACTAAATTATCATTTAAACATAGTATCTTTGCTATGGTTGGTATATTTATTGTCATGTTTGGTGGGGTTTTTGTTAGTGCATCAGATGAAAAAATATATTCTAAACCTCAAGATAAAAGAACATATCTTTATACATTTGGCCTTTCAACATTTAATCAACGTGATATTGTAACAACAATGGTTAATGTTATATCTAAGCCATTTTCAAAAACAAAAGCGAAAGAAGTACTAGAAAAAGTAGATACAACTACTTTACAAAAATCAACTGCTGTTACAGGAAGTTTTGAGAATAAAAATGTCATTATGATTATGATGGAAACTCTTGAAGATTATGTAATTGATAAGGATTTAACACCAAATCTATATTTCTTACTAAATAATGGATATAGTTTTAAAAATGCTTATGGTGTTGCAAAGACTAACAATACCTACGATGCGGAATTTAAGAGCCTAACATCAATGATGTATTATAATGCTGATAATTATATGCATACTTATGCATCAAATCAATTTACAAATAGTTTGCCTGCTGTTTTAAAGAAAAATGGTTATACAGTTAATTCATTCCATTCAAATGTTGGGGATTATTTTAATCGTCGTAAAATGCATGAAGCTTTAGGATTTGATCATTTTTATGCTGGGGAAGAAATGACTTTTTCTCCATATGAATATTATCCTCTTGATTCAGAATTATTTAATCAAATGAAAGACAATATTGTTCCTGTTCAAGATCAACCATTCTATAGTTTTATAATCACATATTCAACTCATGGTCCATACAACGAGGAAAGAGAAGAATTAAAAGGTTATATGGAACTTGTGAAAGCAAGCAATAAATATAATGATAAAGAAATTCAATTTTTAAATTTATTAGCTGCTGCTATGGATTTAGACAAAGCATTAGGAATTTTAATTGAAGATTTAAAAGCAAAGGGATTATATGAAGATACTTTAATCGTATTATATTCTGATCATAAAAATTACTCAAGTATTGATATTACAAGGAAGTATACTAATTTGATATATCCTGATGCTGCCCATGATTATGAAATGGACAAGATCCCATTTACAATTTTTAATCCAACTATTGAAACTAGATATATTACTAATAGAACTAGTCAATATGATATTACCCCAACAATCCTAGATTTATTAGGAATTGAAATGGTTAAAGATTTCTATTATGGTCAAAGCGTATTTTTATATGATCAGGGAGATTATGAGGATAAGCCAATAATCGTAGGTTATAATAGATTTATTGATAGTAAATTAATTATTTATGATAAGGATATTTTATATTTTGATCCTACATTAGAAGATGTTAATAGTTATTATTTAGAATTACAAGAAAGAGTGTTTAATGAAATTGAAAAGTTTCATGCCTTTTTCTTAACTGATTATTTTAGAGAAATAGAAGCTAACTAGTTATATATTTATTTATAGGGGGAAATATGGATTTGCCAAAAGATGTTTCATTTATATTAAATAAATTAAGAGACAATGGTTATTTATCCTATGTTGTTGGTGGTGCTGTTAGAGATTATTTATTAGGTAAAAATCCTACTGATTATGATATCACCACTAATGCTCTCCCGAGTGAAATCAAAAGAATATTTTCTAACTATTATCAAATTGATACAGGAATGAAACATGGTACGATAATGGTAGTTATTCATAAAAACATGTATGAAATTACCACCTTTAGAAAAGAAACACAGTATTGTGATCATCGCCATCCTAGTCAAGTAACTTTTATTGATAATCTATATGAGGATTTATCTAGACGTGACTTTACAATAAATGCCATGGCTTTTTTTGATAAAGTATATGATTATTTTGGAGGACAAGATGATATTAATTCTAAGATAATTAGAACAGTTAATAATCCCTTTGAAAGGTTTGATGAAGATGCTTTAAGAATTTTAAGAGCCATTCGTTTTAGTTGCAAACTTGATTATGAAATAGAAGAAGTTACTAAAAAAGCAATTCTTTATAAAAAGAATGATTTAAATTTTGTTTCCAAAGAAAGAATATATCAAGAGTTTATCAAAATAATGATGGGTAATACAAAACGAATTCTCCCTTTTTATGAAGTTTTTAAGGTAATTATTCCAACGATTGAGGAAAATCATTTTATTGAAAATGTCAGTTTAATTAATGAGGCTACTACTTTAGAAGTAAAAATTTCTATATTTTTAAAAGATAATAGTGATTATTTAAATATATTAAAAGATTTTAAATTTTCTAATTTAATGATTAAAGAAATTAGTACTATAATTGAATCTAAAGATATAGCGATTATTAATGATGAATATTTTATTAAAAAACTATTAAATAAATATGGATCAAGATATATAAAAAAAATAATTGAATTTCATAAAATTTTATATGGTACTTTAATAAGTGATGATTTATTATCTAAAGCTTTAAATAGTTGTTACACTATTAAAGATATGGATATTGATGGGTTTGATTTAATATCTTTAAAAATACAACCAAAGAATAGAAGTAGATTATTAAATGAAATATTAGAAGAAATATTGAAAAATAATCTTGAAAATAATAAAGAATCGATTTTTGAGTATATAAAGAAAAAAACGCAGTAAATTAATACTGCGCTTTTTTTATAAAGATTGAGGGAAAATGTACTAATTAGTACAATTATTATTTTATCAATTATTCTTAATTCTACCTTAAATTTTTAGTTAAATAACATTTTGTATTATTGTAGCATAAATTCATAAAATATGATAAAATATATTCATTAGGAGGCCAATATGTATTTAAAACATAATATATTTACAATAATTATTATCCTCGCATTATTTGCAATTGGCGGATTATTAATTACTGTTAATCCATCAACTGTTTTAAAGGTTTTGATGATGGCGCTAGCTATATTTATTTTACTTGGTGCACTTAATTTCTTAATCAGATCAAAAAATTATAGTGGACAGGATAAAAAAAATTTAGAGTTTCAAAGTATTGTTATGATAGTTGTATCTATTAGTTTGTTGGTTATGCCAAAAGGTGTTAATGATTGGTTATTTAGAATAATAATTGGAATAATATTTATTATCTTACCGTTATTTACTCTATACAATAGTAGTTACAAAAAAGAACAATTTCGTATTGATATTCCCAAATATATAATTGGTATAGTTTTAGTATTTAGTTATAAAGAATTTTTAAAGGTCATTTTAGTTATTTTGGGATTATTAACAATATTAATTGGTGTTTGGTTAATTTATCAACTAGTGAAGAATAGGAAAAATAATACAACACCAAATTTGTTAATTTATTTAGGAATTAAATATTTTTTAAAGAAGGGTAAATGGAGTAGATGGGAATAATTGATACTGTTATTATAATATTGTTTGGTGTCTTAGTAGTTATCGGTTTATTTAAAGGTTTTGTAAGACAAATATTTTCATTTGGGGCCTTAGTTCTGGCAATTATCGTTCCATTATCATTTACAGGGGTAGCTACAAACTTCTTGGGTGAATATATACCTGATGTTCCTGTAGGGAAAAACGTCATTGTATTTGTTTGTTTATTTTTAATTACTTTTATTATAGTAAAGATTATTGGTCATAAATTAGGTAAATCAGTTCAAAAAGGTGCACTTGGATGGGTTGATCGATTGTTAGGAATAACTTGGGGAGCACTTCAAGGTTTAATAATTGTATGTTTATTCTTTATGTTTGCAAAGTTATTGTTTGCTTTACCATTCATTGGTAATACAATGGAAACTTTTATTGAAGGTGATTTAAAAATTAATGAAACTGGATTTATGCCTGGTAGATATTTATATGAAAATAATTTGCTTCTTAAAATTCTAGAAAATATAAAATAAACTTGAAAAAAATGCCTTCTTGTAATATAATGTATATGTATAAAAAGGGAGGATATTTATGGAATTAAAAGGATCAAGAACTGAAAAGAATCTTATGACAGCATTTGCTGGTGAATCAGAAGCTCGTAATAAGTACACATTCTTTGCTGGGGTTGCAAAAAAAGAAGGCTACGAACAAATAGCTGCTATTTTTGAAGAAACTGCTGGAAATGAAAGAGAACATGCGAAATTATGGTTTAAAGCATTAGGTCATTTAGGCAAAACTCCTGAAAATCTAATCAGTGCGGCTGAAGGTGAAAGATACGAATGGACACAAATGTACAAAGAATTCGCTGAAATCGCTGATGAAGAAGGATTTGCTAAAATTGCTGATGCTTTCAGAGGAGTAGCTGCTATTGAAAAACGTCATGAAGAAAGATATAATGACTTACTTGCAAGCGTAACTGGCGGAAAAGTATTCAAAAAAGATCTTCCTGTAGCATGGATTTGTCGTAACTGTGGACATGTTCACTATGGTGAAGAAGCTCCAAGAGTATGCCCAGTTTGTTTACATCCTCAAGCATATTTTGAAGTTTTTGCTGAAAAAAATTATTAAAAAAAAGGTAACTTAGGTTACCTTTTTTAATGCCAATAATGCAAGTATGAGAATAAAATAATACAGGTGGTGATTTTATCAATGTTTTAAGAGACATGAATGTAGGTGCAGTAGCTGGTTTAATTGGTACTTACATTGGTGATGTTGTAAATTATACTTTCTTTGATAAAACAAACAAAGTATTTACTAATTTAAAAGCATATTATGGTAATGTCATCGCTGGATTTTTTTCTGGTGCAGTTTTAGCTAAAACAACTAATATATTTTTAGGAGTTGTTGCCGCTGTTGGAATAAATAAAGGGGTTACCTATGTTATAAATGAATATTGTGGGATTGAAAATAGAAATTTATTAAGAGATTTTATTTTTGATACTATTTTAATTTATTATTTAGTTTTATTAATAAAAAGAATTTTGGATCTACTAGGGGTAGAAGAATCAGAAGAAGAAATAATTGGAATTGAAGAAATTGTTACTACAGCAACAATTAATATATATTTTGTTTTTAAAAGAAATATTAGAAGTAATTTATAATATTTTTTAGTAATGTATTTAAAAATAGTTTATTTTATGCTATAATATTATTAGTGGAGGCAAAACAAAGTTGTTTTGAGATTATATGGTTACAATAAAAGAAGTTAAGACAAAAAAAGATTTGAAGAAATTTGTAGAATTCCCAATTTTATTATACAAAGATTGTGAGTATTTTGTGCCTCAATTAGTTGGCGATGAAATGGCAAAATTTAATCCAAAGAAAAATCCTGCCTATGCATTTTGTGAAACTAAATTATTTTTAGCATACAAGGATAACAAAATTGTTGGACGTGTTGCTGGTTTAATTAGTCATGCTTATATTAAAAAAATAAACAAAAACATTATGCGCTTTACAAGATTTGACGTTATTGATGATATTGAAGTAAGTACAATGTTAATTGATGCTGTTAAGGCATGGGGTAAAGAACGTAATATGGAACAATTAATTGGTCCTATTGGTTTTACAGACATTGATGCTCAAGGTATGCTTGTTGAAGGGTTTGAAGAAATGAATCTTTCAATCACTTTATATAACTATGATTACTATAATAAACATCTAGAAAAATTAGGATTTAGAAAAGATATTGACTGGGTTGAATATCAAATTTCTGTTCCTGAAAAAATGGATCCACGTGTTGAAAGAGTAAGTAATTTAGTTCAAAAAAGATATGGTTTTCACCGTGTAAAACCAACTAGAAAAGAATTGTTTGTACTTGCCAAAGATGCATTTAGAGTAATTAATGAAGCATTTGCTAAGTTATATGGAACAGTACCATTAACTGATGAAATCATTCAAAAATCAATTGATGATTATATACCATTGGTAAATTTAGATTTCGTTATTGCTGTAATGAATAAAGAAAATGAATTGATTGGATTTGGTTTAATGGTTCCTTCATTAGCAGAAGCAACTAAGAAATCTAAAGGAAAATTATTTCCATTTGGTGCATTTAGATTATTACACGCTTTAAAGAAGTTTGATATTTTAGAAATGTACTTTATTGCTGTTAAACCTGAATATCAAAATATGGGTGTAAATGCGGTAATTATGTATGAAGCTATTAAAGAATCTATTAAACATAAAGTAAAATTTGCTGAAACTGGTCCAGAACTAGAAAATAATAATGCTGTTCAAGATCAATGGAAAGATTTCGATGCTCGTCAACACCGTCGTCGTCGTTGCTATATAATGGATCTTCAATAATAAAATTAAAATAATTATATAAATAGGAAAATAACGCCAAAAATATTATTTGACATTTTTGGCGTTTTAGTGTATAATATTGTTGTTGTGTATAGCACAACCGCACAAAAAAGGTTTTAAGTGATTTATATCCACCTTGCTGGCGTGTCTTAAAAATAAACGAGGAGGTGTGCAAAGATGTACGCAATTATTGAAACTGGTGGAAAACAATACTTAGTTAGAGAAAACGAAGCATTATTTATCGAAAAATTAGACGTTAACGAAAATGATGAAGTAGTTTTTGATAAAGTATTAATGGTAAACGGAAAAGCTGGTAATCCATATGTTGAAAATGCTAAAGTAACTGCTAAAGTTCTTCAACAAGGTAAAGCTAAGAAAATTATCGTTTTCAAATACAAAGCTAAGAAACATTCACAAAAGAAACAAGGTCATCGTCAACCATTTACAAAAGTACAAATCGTTACAATTGAAGGATAATTGATGATTGAAGTTAAAGTAGTAAAAGTTAAGGAAGCCATTAAAGAAATAGAAGTTAATGGTCATTCTGGATACGATGAACTTGGTAAGGATATCGTTTGTAGTGCAGTATCAACAGCAATGTTTATGACTGTCGGACTTTTGGAAAAATTTGAATCTAAAATCAAATTTAGTGCAAACGAAAAAAAACCATTAATGAAATTAGAGATTTTAGAAAATAATAAATCAACCGATTTGGTTTTATTGAACCTGGTTGATACCATTGAAGGAATAGTTTATGACTATTCTGATTATGTCAAAATAAGAGAAATTAGGAGGTAGCTCTCATGTTAAGAATAAACATTCAGTTTTTTGCTTCTAAAAAGGCTGGTAGTTCGACTAAGAATGGTCGTGACTCAATCGGTAGACGTTTAGGCGCAAAAAAGAGTGATGGTGAATTTGCTACTGCAGGTTCAATTATCTACCGTCAAAGAGGAACTAAAATTTTTCCTGGAACTAATGTTGGTTTAGGAAAAGATGATACCCTTTTTGCGACTGTTACTGGATACGTTAAATATGAACGTCTAGGTAAAGATAAAAAACAAGTATCTGTTTACGAAACTAAGTAATGCACTTTTTTAGTGCATTTTTTTAAAGGTGGTGAAATTATGTTCGTTGATCAAGTAAAGCTTACAGTTGTTGCTGGTAATGGTGGAAATGGTGCTGTTGCATTCCGTAGGGAAAAATATGTTCCTAAAGGTGGACCAGCCGGTGGTGACGGTGGTAAGGGTGGAAGTATAATATTTGTAGGAGATGAAGGATTAACAACATTGATCGATCTTCGATATCAAAAAAGAGTTGCAGCCAAAAGCGGTGAAAACGGTATGGCAAAGTCTATGTTTGGTAGTGATGCTGAAGATATCTATGTTCGTGTTCCAGTGGGTTCTATAGTTAGGGATCTTGATAAAAATATTATTATTGCTGATATTACAAAACATAATCAGGAAGCGGTAATCGCTAAGGGTGGTAGAGGCGGAAGAGGAAATTATCATTTTGCAACTCCTCGTGTTTGTGCCCCTGAATATGCTGAAAAAGGTACTCCTGGTGAAGTTAAGAATATTGAAGTTGAGTTGAAAGTTTTAGCTGATGTAGGTTTAGTTGGATTCCCTAGTGTTGGAAAGAGTACATTAATCTCTGTTATATCTGCTGCTAGACCAAAAATAGCTGAATATCATTTTACGACTTTAATACCAAATCTAGGTGTTGCTCAAGCAAGTGACGGAAGAAGTTTCGTTGTTGCCGATCTTCCTGGATTAATAAAAGGTGCTTCAATGGGGGCAGGTTTAGGATTCCAATTCTTAAAACATATTGAAAGAACAAGAGTTATTGTTCATGTTGTTGATATGAGTGGATCTGAAGGCAGAGACCCATATGAAGACTATTTAGCAATTAATGAGGAATTAAGACAATATAATCCTAAACTATTACTTAGACCACAAATTATTGTGGCTAATAAAATGGATTTACCTCAATCTGCAAATAATTTAGAAGAATTTAAGAAGAAAAGCAATATTGTTGACATATTGCCAATTAGTGCATATACTAGAAGTAACCTAGATGAATTACTATACAAAATCGCAGATGTTTTAGATAAAACATCATATAAAGATTTTGAAGATACAGTTACTGATGAAATTGTTGAGTATACATTTACTGCTCCTGAAGCTAAGTTCGTTGTTAACTTGGATGAAGATGGAGTATATAATGTAACTGGTCCAGCTGTAAAACGTATATTTGATATTACTGACTTTACTCGTGATGAGAGCGTTAAACTATTTGGTAGACGCATCAGAAATCTTGGGGTTGAAGAAGAATTACGCAAGCTTGGTGTTAAACATGGTGACACAGTAAGAATTCTAGATTATGAATTTGAATTTCTTGATTAATTAAGTTAATAATAAATTTAATAAAGAGGAATAATACTTATGGGACCTATAAAGGCCTGAAAAGGAGAAAAAAATGAGAAACAATGAAATTAAAAAAATAGCATTTTCTGCTATTTTAATGGCTTTAGTAGTGTTATTTTCACTATTTTACTTTTTCCAACTACCTGTATTTGCTGTAGTAACTATTGCCCATATTCCTGTATTAGTAGGAGCAATTATTCTTGGTCCTAAACATGGAGCGGCATTAGGTTTTGTTTTCGGTTTAACATCTTTCGTAATTGCATCATTTGTAATGGGTAATAATGCACCATTTACTAATCCATTATTATCTATCTTACCAAGAGTTTTCTTTGGTTGGGTTACTTATTATGTATATGTTGGTTTTAAAAATCTAATTAAGGAAAGATATACTTCAATTGTCTTAACAATGATAATTAGTACTTTGATTCATAGTTTAGTTGTATTACCAATTTTATATTTTGTTACTGAAACAGGATTTTTCTTTACAGCTAAAGAAAATCCATTAACTACAAATACTGATTTATTAACATTTATTATTACCATATTAGGTGCTAATAGCGTGTTAGAAATAGTAGTTGCTGCAATAGTTGGACCAGCCATAATTTTAGTGTTAGATAAATTAAACGCATTTAATGAATAAAATCAAATAGATAATTATATAGCTCTAAATAAAAAATTTTATTTATAGTCTAAAAATAAAGGCCAAGTAAATCAGGTGTTATCTGAAGAATACTTGGTTTTTTTTAGTTGCGGACAATGTATTTTAGTTAGGTAGTGAAAGACTACTTTGGTAGTATAAAACTTCCAACCACTAGTAAAACGAAAGATATTCCTATTATTAATTGATTGGTAGGATGGTTATATCATATTAATTTTAAAATAAAATTAGTTTTTTAAATGGTGCAATCTTAATTTTAAGTTGTTATCATTAAGTAAAATATTATAATTTTATAAAACTAAATTTATTGTGTCGAAACTTGACTAACGTTTTATTTTGACTTGTTGGTTTAAATAATGTTATCATTAGTTTGGTAGAAATACCAAGAAAGGGGTAATAATATGAAATTATTTAAAAAATTGTTAGTTGTTTTTATGATTGCTTTCATTAGCATGTTAACATTCACTTTTAAAAGTGTACAAGCTTCTTCAAATAATACACCTTGGACTTTCATTTTTGATGATACATATTTAAATATTAAAGAAAACCAAACTGGATTCTTAGTGCATTCTGATTCACTTACTATTACATACAATGATGTATCTGGAAATACAACAGGTTCTAATTTTACTTTATTTTATCAAGTTTACCATTTAGAAGTTTATGAAGCTATTTATTATGATGAATGGATTGAAAATGGTGAATCAATAACTATTAATACAGTAGGCGGACCTTTGTGGTTTAGAACTGATACTTTAGATATTCATTTCACAATGCATAGATCATTAGATGCTAAGGTACAAACAAATTATATTGAAAATCAATTTACTTATACTGGTTCAGTAAATTTTGTATTAATAGATGACTATCCTTGGGACTTCCAAGAAGTAGTAATTTATTGGTATAATCTTGATACAAAAGAAAATGGTGTGGTTTATGATTATGAATTTGTTTTATCATTAAGTGAATTGGGTAATTATAAAGTTGTTATAGTTGATTCATACACAAAAGAAAATAAAGAATATAATTTTTCAATTGTTGAAGAACAACCTCTTGTTATCATGCAAGAATATGCACAAGGTGCAGTTACAAAGAGATTATTCAATAATCAAACAACTACAGCTGGTGTTACATTTGCATTTTTAGGAAGTAGTTCAAATGCAACTATTAGTTATTCATTAAGCACTCCAACAAATCAATATATTAATGGACAAGTTTCAAGTGATTTTATTTTCTGGAGAAAAGGAAATTATACAGTATATGCATACTATATGGGAGAATTATTTACATTTAACTTCGTAATAACTTCATATGATTTAGTATTAGATCCTGCTAATGCTCATCCATATGTTGGAACTGAAGTTACTTTAAATAATGGTAATTTTGATAGTAATATAATGACTAAAGGATATACTAGATGTATTTATTTAGGAAGTGAAGCACCAAGTCAATCAAGATTAGATTATAATTTCTATTCAGCAGACCCTACTATTGCAACAGTAAGTATTTATGGTACAATTACTGCTCATAAAGAAGGTATTGTAAAAATTACAGTTGTAAATAAAAATTCTCCATCATTAAGATCAGAAATTATTATTTTTGTTTTACCATAAATAAAATATATTTATATAATGTTTAGATTCGTATTCATTATGATTTATAAATTAAATTTGTATATGGACATAATTAATTTTTGATAAAAACATAAAAAAACATCAATTACTTATAAATGGTAATTGATGTTTTGTTTTTATAATTTATTTTTTTGTAATTCTTCGTATTTCTTTTGATAAATGATTTCAGTTGCAAATGCTAGTTTTGTAATAACATTAGGTTTACTAGGATAACAGAAGAAGTTATCATTTTCTGTACCTAAAATAAAACAGTCATCACGTTTAATTCTAAAGTAATCATATTCAACATGTAAACTATTTGATTGGATAGGGTGACGAATTATTCTATATGTATGATCATTATAGAAACCTTCAATAATAAATCCATTTTCAGGGTCATGAGATACTTTGGCTTTTCCTAAATTAGTATATTTATTTACATTAGGTAAAGAATATACCTCAACATCATCCATAAAATGATAGTTTCCAGAGTAAATTTGTTTTTTAACTTCTTCACGTTCCCATCTAAACCAATCAGGGACATTATCAAATTTAGTATTTCCGTCAATGGCTCTTAAAGAACCATTTTCTTCAAATTCCCATTCTTTACCACATTCTTCACAAAAAATCTTTGTTCCTTTAGAGTTCATTTTTGATTCTGTATGGCAATGTGGACATTGGTATAAAATACGATGTAATCCTTCAGCGCGATCTTTTTGTTTAATTAAGATATTATTTTCTCTTTGATATTGATATTCATCATAAGTCATTTCCTTACGGATAACTTCATTAATTTCCTCAACACTTAAATTTTGAATATCCTCTTTAGTAAGGACTTGTTTAATTGTTGTATGGAATGGAACTTTACGTTTGCTTCTAAAATTCCAAAATGGTGTATACAAATAGTTCCCTCTATGAAGTATGACAACTAGCGGAACCTTATTCATCTTAACAAGTTTTCCTAATGATTCAGGAATGAAAGAAGAAATACCAGCTGGAGAGTATCTAGCTTCCGGATATAATCCAATAACATCACGTTTTAATACATGATTAATTGATTTTACTAAGTGTAAATCGTTTGTAAATTTTCTTGTTGCAATACAACCAATAGCCTCTAATAACCAAGGTCTTTTATAAAACCCATCAATGCTTACAACATTATGTACGCGTCTTGGAAATGTTGCAATGGCAGCAAGTTCAAAGTCAATAAATTGCATATGATTACTAATCATAAAATATGGACCTTTTAATCCTTCCATATTTATTTTTGTAATTTTATATTTCTTACCAATTAACATAAATTTTGATAAGCCCGTAATTAACAGCATCCAAAAAAGATTTTGTCTTCTTGGTAATTTTGCAGTTTTGTAAAATTTTATATTTTTGTAATTTACTGCAATTGGTTCTAATTTAAATTCCATATGTGTTTTCCCATCTCTTTATGTGTGTAAAATATCATATCAATATTTACCAAAAATAAATGAATTTAATATAATTTTTTATATAAATTCTTTAAATATTCTAGCATATAAATAGCACATTATCAAGTTTTATTATAAAACACTTTTTTGTATGACAAATATTTTTATAAAAAGATAGATTTATTTATCATATTCATGATAAAATAAAGATATAAAACTTTATTTTTGGGGGGAATATGAATAAAAGACTTCATGGTAATGACAATTATACCTTAAATGATTTATTAGATTATTGTGGTGAAGTTAAAGATTCTTGGCTAGAGTTAGAATCATTAATTGGAAGAGATTATGATTATGATAAAACTGTTAGTAATTCGAATAGAGAGGGTTGGGGAGTAAAATACACAATTGGTAGTAGATGCCTTTGTTATATTCACCCGGAAAATGATGGCATTGTTATATTTTTCCAAATCCGTGCTGATACAATTGAAAAAATAAAAGATCAGTTAAGTGAATATGCCTTGCTTGTTTGGGAAAATGCCTATCCTTGTGGGGATGGGGGATGGATAAGATATAAACTCACTAATTACACGCAAATTCCTGAAGTTCATAAATTGTTAAATTATAAAATAAAACCAAAAAAATATTAAATATAAGTAAAAGTTTAAATATTTTATTGCACTATTTTCTAAATTTTCTAATATTTTGTAATTTAAAAAGAACATAATATTTTTAATTGTGATTATATAAAATGATGGCAATTGCCATCATTTTATTTTCCAAATATATTCTTTACATTTGTTTAATTGTAAATGATTTGAGACTTTTTTGTTTTAAAAAAAGAAGATAACAAGGGGGTTTAAGGGGGATTTTCCCCCTTATAATAGGTAGATTTTTTATTTTTGAAAAACAGCTAAATAATTT
>JAEYQM010000076.1 GCA_023410025.1 Bacillota bacterium | reverse complement strand
ATTTGTCTAGCATTTTAGAGGTTAGTTTTGACTATTAAAAAAATTAAGTATTTTTTTACAATTTATTAATATACATTATGCTAAATATTATTTAGTGATTTCTTGCAAATTTGTTTTTAATATCTTAGTCCTTTTTATAATTAAAAAACATTGTATAGCAAATTATAAGTTGAAAATTTTTTTATGTAATTTTCACTTTTTCAAGAATTTATTCCCATTCGACATAATATTACATAATATATAAAATTTGTTTGTTATAATTAATCAAATCTATAATACTTGTCAAGCGACACTGAATCTAGTATTAAAGATTTAAATAATAAATTTATAGGGAGGGATAAATTATGAAAGAAATAAAATGTCCAAAATGTAAAGCTACTATTCTAGCAGTACAAGATTTGGGAGATCGTAAAGAATATTATTGCGTTATTTGTAATATTTTAGTTCACACTGAATATCTTAGATAATTAAATAAAAAGCCGCTAAATTGGATTTGGATTAGCGGCTTTAGTTATTTTTATAAGTATTTATTAACTATGTTTAAATACTATACTTACATATAGTGCAATAAATTTATAAGGTAAATAACTTAAAATAGGGTTAATTATATATAAAAAGTTTGTATTTTAAAAAGATTATTACGACTAATAGAAAAAATAAAATCCTATTTATTAAAACAATGAGGAACACATGTCCCCCTGTCCCCCATTGATCTATTCTATTGGTTAAAATAACATTTTTTTTAGTGAATTACATATTGACATTTAATATTGTATGAACTGCTTTTTTAACTTCAGTAAGCAAAATTTAATTTAATTTGATAATTAAATATGATATAATTTATTCGAATTATTAATTTTCTGGGGGGGAATATAATATGATTATAATTTATATATTTTTTGTTATTAAATTATTTTATAAGAGAGAATGATATATAATAAATTATATGAATATTACATGATGTATTTTGAAGAGGGAGCAGATAAAGAAATAATATTTATAGAAATAACAAAAATAATTAAACCCATAATATATTCAAATATATTTTTGGTAAAAAAAAATTACAGAGAAGATTTTCACCAGGACTTACTAATGAAAATACATTATACACTTGAATATAAAAAATTCATACTAGACTTTAATAGCAAAATTAATTATGATGAAATAGAAAATGAATTAAAAACGAAAAGTGATAAAATAATATTCGAAAACTTTAAAAATGAATATATTGAAAATATACAATGTAAAGATAAAAGAATAATTGTTATGGATTTTAACAGGTATTTAGGCAATGTAAAGTTGTTTTCTTTTTTTGAGAAAACTATTAAAAATTTTAGAATTGATTTTAATAAAAAGAATTCAAAATTTGAAATTATAAGCTTAGATAGTCCTGAATATGCAAATTTAGAAATAATTTATATACGCAATGATGTAGAGTGTGAAATAATGGTAAAAAAAAAGACGAAAAATTTTTAAAATTATTTGTAAAAAATGGTAGAAAACTTACACAAAATGAAGTAGGGTTAATACTAAATAAAACTCAGCAGGAAATATCAAGAAAATATAATTCTTTAAAAAAATTATATGATGTTGATGGATATATTCAATATTTAATAAATAATAGTTAAATCCTAAAAATTTTATAAAAAAATGTAAAAAAACAACAAAATTTTAATTTTTTGTTGTTTTTTTTACATTTTAATCGTTTTTATAATTGAGGAGGGAATTTATGAAAAATTTTTTTGGATATAATCCACCGTAAAAACAAATTTAAAAGAAAGGAGAAAGTTATGGATAATATTAATAATATTGACTTTGGTAATAATGCAGAATTAATTACTGAAAACTCACCAAATGTCTTGATCGAAAGTATTCATAAGAGTGCTATCGTTAGTGAAGTAAAGAACAATAAAGAAATACAGAGTAAATTTATTGAACAAGCTAAAAAAACGGTAAATGATGAACTTGAAACACTAAATCAAGTGAATCAAACAAAAAAACAAATTGTAACATTTAAAGCAAATAAAGAAGCTTGTAAGTTATATGGAATAGATGAACATGTTCCACTATGGCAGGTTAAATTAATGAAAATTGGAT
The DNA here is from genome assembly GCA_023410025.1 of Bacillota bacterium. Classification (GTDB taxonomy): domain Bacteria; phylum Bacillota_I; class Bacilli_A; order ML615J-28; family CAG-698; genus JAEYQM01. The sequence continues at coordinate 5,451 of JAEYQM010000076.1, read as the reverse complement.
CAGGATTTTGGTTTATAATTTATTTCATATTTGCATCTCTAACAATTGCACCTGTAAATATGTTTTTTAAAGGAATTAATTCATTTATAAAAAATAATGTTTTAGTTTTTATATTTGCTTTATTATGTTATTTAATTATCTTGTTAGGAATACCTACGATTATAAATATCTTTACTAAATAGAAAATTTTTAAAAATAAGAAGGGAAAGGTAAGAATGGAAGAATTTTTAAAAAGTATAGCAGATTTACTACCAGTTATTGGTTCAATTATTTTAAGTGATATTATACTTGTTTTAAAGTTAGTTAAAAATACAAATTCTAAAAAATATGTAGAAAATATACTTGAAGTAGAAAAGAAAGTCATTGAATTTATTTGCATTGCTGAAAATTTTATTAATTTTACAGGTAGTGATAAAAAAGAATGGGTAAAGATTAAGATTAACCAATTCTGTATAGTAAATAAAATAAAATATGATGAAGAATTTGTAGAACAAAAAATTGAAGAAAATATAAATTTAAGTAAGTCGGTAAATTTTAAAAATATTGAAAAAGGAGAATTACTATGAAAACATATAATGATTTTAAAGTTATTGATGGAATCGCAACATTGGATGGAATTAGTTACTTAGAAGAAATAAAAGTCGTAAATAATTTTTTAAAAGATAACCCACACATTAAATACGCATCACTAATTTCAAAAGATAAAAGATATTTTAAACTTGATAATAATCGCTTAATTCAACATACTGAAAATAAATTTATTAATCCATTCTATGATGAAGATAAAAGTAATTTGCAATCAAATGTTGAAGAAAAATTTATTTTCGAATTAAATAGTCAAAGTAATATTGAAGATAAAATTGAGTTATTAAGTAAAAGATTGTGTGATATTGAAAAAGTTCAAAAAATTACCATTGATGTATTAAAAAAATTAATTTTAGTTATGGAGGAAAAATGATGACTGAATTAGATCTATCTCCAGTATTATGGCAAGGAACAATTGATGAATTTAAATACTTAGAAAATAACAATTTATTAAATCCAAATGTTATATATTTAATTTTGGAGGAGGAAAAATAATGAATAACGATTTAAATATATCAGGTAGAAAAGTAGAAAAAATAATTTCTATTCTTAAGTATATAGTAATTCAATTTAAAAAAAGAAATAATAATGAAATACTCTCCACTGTAAGAATTCTTCCTGGAGAAATTCCAATGCTACCAAATGATAAATTCTATGTAGATAATAATAATTATTACATCGAACATCTATATAATTTTACTGATGAAAATAATAATCCATATCTACTAAAAGAAGAATTTAATGGAAAAACTTATTTTGTTAATTGTTTAAAAATTGATGTTTCAAAATCATTTCCAGAAATTTATTTAAAACAAAATAATCAAGAAGTACATAAATATTTACAAATTATATCAGATGAAAGAGTTTATGTAACTATTGTCTCTGATGATAATCACAATTTTACAACTTCTTTATATCAAATTAATGATTATAATGGTAGAAAAAAGCAACTATTTAGTTTGCAAACTGATACAGCATGTCAACCAGGAGAGATTTATGAAGTGCCTGTTACTATAATTATTTATAAAGATTCTGAATATAAAAATAAAATTGGGGAATGTTCAACAAAAGTTAAAGTTGTACATGAATCAATGACAACACCAGATTAGGAGGTATAAAATGAAATTAAATGATTTTAAAAGAAATTTATTAATTAAAAATGAACCGAGTCCAATTAGAACAATAAAAAAAGACAATGAAATAAATAACTTAAACTTAAACATAAATAAAAAAAGTTTTTCAATAAATACCACTATAAATAAAACAGGTCAAATAAATTCAGGGTTAAAAATTATTGGAATAACTGGAAGCAAGGGTAAATCAACAACCGCATATTTAATTCATAACTATTTAAAGTATATAGGATATAAATCTGTGTTATTTAGTAGTATTGGAATAGATTCACCAGCAGGATATAACTCCCCAGATGAATCTATTGAAAATCCAATTAGAGATGAGAAGATGTTACTTAATGCAATATTACAAGCTGAAGCATATGAAGCTGATTTTTTAATATTAGAAGTAAATGAAAGAGCAATTTCTAAAGGATTAATTAATGGTATTCCTTTTGATATTAGATTAATTACTAATGTAATACCAACTCACAATAATTCATTTTATACTACAGAACAATATGTTTCTTTAAAACAATCATTTTTTGAAAATATTCCTGATGATGAAGATTGTACTTGTATTTTTGGGATAGAAGAAAATTATGTTTATAGAAATTTGGAAGCAAATAATAATAAACAACAAAAAATATTTGGAACAAGATACTTATCTAAAGTTAGGGGTATTGATGAAAGTAAAATTGATTATTTATTATATTCTAATGATAGTGTATTTGATTCACTTGATGGTTTAAACTTTTCTATAAAAACTAAAAATAATAATTTTAATTTACATACTAAAATGATAATGCCACATAATGCAATGAACATTTTAGCAAGTGTAGCAGTTTTAGATACATTAAAAGTTTATGATTATGATTCATTTAGCAACTTTATATTAAATATTACAATACCAGGAAGAGATAAAATAATTAAAAAGAATAATAGAACAATTATTATTTCTACACATCTTGCACCAACATTAGAGATTCTAGGTAAATATAAAAATGAAAAGAAGTTTAATAGACTTGTTGTCGTTACAGGATCAGTAGGTTATGGTCATAAAACTTGGATTAAGGAATACAGTGATGAAGTATATGAAAATGATATAATTAATTCAATGAAATTTGCTTATAATTATATCAATAAATATGCAGACAGTGTATATATAACTACATCTGATATTGGAAGCAAAAATCCTCAATTATTATTAGAAATGCAATCACAATTAGTTAGTAAAAACATTAGCAATAAAAATTACATAAACAGAAAAGATGCAATAAAATATGCAATTTTGGATTCGTTAGATGGTGATTTAATTTTTATTTCCGGAAGAGGTAATAGAAGAATTGCTTGTATAAGTGAGGACAAGGTAGACTTATTCCAAGATGAAGAAATAGTCTTTAAAACATTTGAAGATCTAGAACTTACTAATTAATAGGTGAATTTTATGTACATATATAAATTAATAGGTAACACAACTGAACTTCCAAATATTACTACTACTTATTTTAAAGTTAAAGATTTGGATGAGAAAAAACCAGAATGGGATAATATACCACCTCAGTTTATTGAAAATAAAAGTGATTTAATTAGGTGCTCAAGTAATATTGTACTAAAATCTGATCATGAGGTTAAAATGGATGTCGATGGAAGATTATTTTTTGAGACTTTTCAATATATTTTATATATATGTGAATTGGATTCTGAAAATGATAATGAAGAAATTACGTTTATTATAAAACGTGATGGAGAAATAATTGATAAGGTAAATACAACATGTGGAAAAATAAGAGAAAAAGGATGCGTAAAATTTAATTTAAAAAAACTAGGTACATATTATTTTGAAAATAATATGAAACTAGAATTTGAAATTGAAAATAATTCTTCATTACCTTTTAATATTTTCAACACAGGGTCTTTAAATGAGGGAGTTAATAAAATACCAATATTTTATGGATACTATATGAATTATTGGAATATGGATTTGCTTCCAAAATATCCATATCAAGTAGATATATCAAATTTAGGAACATTAAACATAAATTTATTTCAAGGTACACTGGATTTTTCAACAAAATCCTATTCAACAAAAAGTCAAAAAATGCCAATAACATTTAATGCTTGCTATAATAAAAATGGCGGTCATATTGGTCAAAACTTTAAAGCAAACTTTGAATATAATATATCGTTTTCTGATTCTCAAATTAAAATTTTAAATTACATGCAAGTAGAAAATAATTTTAATCTTATTTCATCTAGTCAATATAATCAATATAAAATAAATATAGAAAGCAGTGATGCAAGAAAAGTTTATTTAAATTACATTGATAATTCATATCTTCTTGATGGATCAAAAATTGATGGTAAGATAGTCCTCTATGATACACAAGGTAACAAAACTATTTTTGAAAATAAAAAAATCAAGTATATTGAGAACAAAGAAGGTGATTGGATTGAATTTACTTGGAGTGGTAATAACTTACACAAAATAATCAATAGTGATTACGATGAAATCATTTTTGAATACTTAGATAAATATATTAACTCAATAACTTTTACAAAAGAAAGAATTAAATTAAAACTTACATATCAAAATAATTTACTTACTTGTATAAGTGAGTATAAGTATTCTTTACATGATGAAAATGACTTTAAAACACTATCTGAAATTAAATACTATTATAGTTCAGTATATAGTGGAAAATTTGAGTATATTGAAGATAGAATAATTGGGGAAAAATATTTTATAAGCTATCAAAGTGTTCGTCATGAAGGTTTAGATATAGTTGATGAAAAAATTTATAAAGTAGATCAAGTTTTATCTGAAAAAAATGGAAACAAAGTAGTTGATAATGTCATAACAGTTACCTATAATGTCAGTGAACCAATAGTTTATTTAGAGAGTAATCAAATTAAAAAAACATATTGCTTTCATGAAAATGGAATGTTATTATATATTATCAATGAAGATGGTAGTTTTAAATGTGCGTCATATAAGATGACTGAAGATTATGAATTAGCAGGTTTAGAATCTATATCAGATAATCATTTTGAAGATAAATCATCAATTGATAACCCAAGCTTTGAAAAACCATTGAATTTAGATGAAAATAATATTTTTGGATGGAAAGTTAAAGGATTAGTTAATTCAATTGTTAAAACTGTAGATGGTGGTCTTGGCGGAGGAAAATGTTTATTAATTGATTCAGATGGACTTGATGACATAATTATTTCTCAAGATATGGTGTCACTATTAACTTTATCACAAAGTAAATTTGATTTAGAGGGTTATATTAAATGTATATCTACTTCGCCAAATCAAGTAATTAATGGTAGTAATTTTCAAATTACTGTAACTATAGAAAAAAAAGAGAAAACACTTACTTTGAATAATTACAGTTTTTCTGAAAAATGGAAAAAATTTAGTATTAAAGATATTGATACAAGTTATGGTAAATATATAATTCAAATTAAAATCAGTAAAGTTAAATGCAAGATTTTGATTGATGAATTAATGTTTACTTGTGATGGACAAAATAGAGTTGATAACTATGTAAATAATAGCTGGTTTCAATTTACATCATTATCAAATGAATTAATAGGGTGGGAAACAGAAAATATTACAGATTTAGATGGTATAATGGTCCCAATTGTAAATGATGACAAATACATAAATCATTCATTCATGTTTTCAAAAAATGAGGAACGTAAAGATTCTAAATTAAAACAAGTAGTAAGAGTTAGTGGACAAGCA
>JAEYQM010000024.1 GCA_023410025.1 Bacillota bacterium | reverse complement strand
CTTAAAGGAGAAAAAAATGAGATTTAATTTTAATTTAAAACAAAGTAAGTTATATGATTTTTTAAAGTTTCCAAAATGTTTATTTCAAGAAGAACATTTTATGCAAGTTAGTGCATTAAACAATTATAAAGAAGTTGTCAATGATAGTTATTTTGAAATGCTAACTAAATTTAAAGAAATTTTAGCTCCGTATTCTAAAGAAATAGAAATTTTCTACCCGAAGCAATTTATTGATTTTGATTTTATAGATTTGATTATGAATGCCTACCCATCAAGAAAAGATTATGGGTTAAAGCAATATTTAGAAAGTTTATTATTGTATGAAGAAGGTGAATTAAAAGAAGGTTTAATTAATTCATTAATAGATCATGAAGAACTAGAACGTTCAAAAGCTAATTTTAATTATGATAGTAATGAAGAATTAGTCGAGTTTATAAATTTATTTTCAATTGAACCTAATTTAAAATGGAATTTAATCTTAATTCTTCAAGATCCCGTTAAATACGTTAAAAAATATGTTAATCTAATGAATAAAATAATCCCATTATTTGAAAAAGAGTATGCAAGTTACGAGAGTAAAGTATTAGAGTATGGATTTTATGTAATTGATTATATTAATAAATTTGGTTATGAAGGAATAGAACAATTAAGTAATTCATTATTGAATAAATCAATAAATTTAGAACATTTTGAAACAATTTTAATTTCAGCATTCTTCCCATACTCAATAATTGTTTATGATAACAGTAATTTAAAGCAAATTGTTTGGGGAATAAGTGTTGAAAATGCACTTAAAAAGATAAAAGAAATTAATGAGAATAAATTAATTGAAAGAACTCAAGTATTTAAATTATTAGGTGATAAGACAAAGTATGAAGTATTAAAATATATTAGCCAAGGAATCACTTCAACAAAAGAAATAGCAAGCCTAACAAAAGTATCAAGTGCAACTATTTCATATCATTTAAATAGTTTCTTAACAGCAAAAATAATTAAATTAGATAATATTAATAAAAAGTTTAGTTATGTTATTGATTATGAAGTGTTAGATTTAATACTTAATGATTTAAAAAATGATTTAAACTTTCCAAAATAGGAGAAAAGCATGATTAAATATTTAAATTGTAAAGATGTACAAAAAGAAATGATATTTGAAGCCTTCAATATTGGGTTTCAAGATTATATGGTTCAATTAAAAGTAAGTATGGAAGTATTTTTTGAAAGATTTTTTGGCCCTGAAGGAAACAACATTGAAAATTCGTTTATTGCTATTGATGGTAATAATCCAGTTGGATTAATATTAGGGGGAATAAAAGAATTTGATGGACTTAAAACAATGCGCTGTGGAGCCCTATGTATTGATCCAAATTATCGTGGAATCGGGGTAAGTAAAGAATTATTTAGTTTACATAAAGAAAAAGCACTAAATGAAGGTTGTCAGTCATTATTTTTAGAAGTAATAAAAGGAAATGATCGTGCTATTAAATTTTATGAAAAAACAGGATATGAAAAAAAATATGATATTATCTATTATAATTGTAATGACTTCACTAAATTAAATTATTATAAAAAAAATTACGAAGTAAAGTCACTAAATTTTTATGATTTTAATAAATTAAATAAAAATTTACGAAATATTCATATTAATTGGCAAAATGATTTAGATTATTTATCTAAATTAAATGGTGTAAAATATTTTGGTATATTTGATAATAAAAACTTAATGGGAAGTCTTGCAATTAGCCCTAATGGAAAAGTCTTTATGATTTATGTTGAACCAATTTACCGAAATAAGGGTGTTGCTTCAACACTATTATCAGAAAGTGTAAATAAACTGAATTTAAAGATGATTGCTATCAATTATCCAGATAATATTAAATTAGATGATTATTTAGAAAAAATGGGATTTACTAGAAATAGTTTATCTCAATATGAAATGTATATGAAACTGTAAATTGAAAGTAGGTTAAGAAGATGATAAAAAAAATGACTGAAAGTAATTTTAATGATTATGCTAATATAGTAAGTGATGCTTATCCTGGAATAGGAATAGAGACCCTAGAACAAAAGCAAAGACTAGTTAGTAACTTTATTAAAACTGCAAATGAAAATCCATCTGTAGGCATTTTTGGGGCCTTTAAGGGCGATGAATTAGTTGGTGGAATGAAATATTTTGATTTTATAATGAATGTATTAGGAACAAAAGTAAATGTTGGTGGTTTAGGTTTAGTTGCTGTTCATCAATTACATAAAAAAGAAAAAATAGCTTTACAAATAGTTACTCACTTTTTAAACTATTATAAAGATAGAAATTACCCAATGGTTTCTCTTTATCCATTTAATATTTCTTTTTATAAGAAAATGGGATTTGGCTTAGGAGCAAGTATTTATCAATATAAAGTTGCACCAAACAATCTTCCTAAAGGTAAGTCAAAAGCTAATATTAGATTCTTAAAAGAAGAAGATTCTATAAGTTTAAATAAAACATATCAAAGATATTTTGAAAAGAATAATGGTCTTATAGAAAAACAAGAACTAGATTTTAGAAATATATTTATTAACCCTAAAAATAGAGCTGTAGGTTACTATGAAAAAGAAGAATTAAAAGGATATATAATATATACATATCAATCAAATAAAGATAACTTTTTAATTAACGATTTACTTGTAAAAGAAATGGTTTTTGAAAATCAAATATGTTTAAGTGAATTATTAACATTCTTAAATAGTCAAAGTGATCAATTCCGTTATATAATCTTTAATATACAAGATGAAGACTTTAGATTTGTTTTGGAAAATCCGGCTGATGATTCAAAGAACATAATTCCATCAGTATTTCATCAAACTAGTGTAAATGGTACAGGCATAATGTATCGAGTAATTGATGTTATTGGTATTTTTAATAAATTAAAAGAACATAATTTTAATAATCAAACTCTAAAATTAAAACTTAATATTACTGATACATTAATTAGTGATAATAATAGAAGTTTTATTCTGGATTTTAAAGATGGTTTTGTAAAAATAAGTGATGAAGGCGAGGCTGAACTGGAAATAGGTATGGATATATCTGATTTTTCATCTCTATTAACTTGTTCAGTTGATTTTCAGACATTATACAAATACAATAAAGTAACGATTAATAAAGAAGAGTATATAAACAAAGTCAATAGTATTTTTTCTTCAGACAAAAAACCTATCTGCCTAACAGCATTTTAATATTGAATTATAAAAACTCTAAGTATTAAATTAATACTTAGAGTTTTATTATTACAATTAAGGAATAACTAATTTAGATTATCTATGCTATAATAAATTTGTTATAAATTAAATTTTTAGATATTGTTTTAAAAAAAATTTAATTACATACAGTTTATTTAGAAGATTTATTCTTTATAGTGGTGAATCTATTATTAATTATGTAAATACAAGAAAGTATATTTTTTACTGCTTATTAGTTTAATCAGGAAAAAAGTAAATGTGTTTATTTATACATATGGTTTATAAACTTATACAGTATTTATAAAAGAATTTAATAGAAAATCTCGAATAACTTCTAGTAAATTTAAAAATTTACTGGAAATTAGTATTATGCCTATAGTTTTTATAAAATGGAAATTAAAAATATAAAAGGAGAAATAATAATGGAACCAAAAATTATTAGAAAAGATAAATTTAAACTTGCTGGATATGCAATTAACACAAAAAGTGCTAATTGTGAGAGTGTAATAGATATTCCAACTTTCTGGCAAGATTACATGAGTGATGGAAGAATGGATAAACTTCATAGTCAAAAATTTGTGAAGAGCCATGAAGAGTATGGAGCTTGCCTACCAATGGAAGCAAATGGAAATATAAAATATTTAATTGGAGTAGAAACAAATGGTTTACCTATTCCAAGTGATTTTTTTGTATATGATGTAAATTCTCAAACTTATGCAGTATTTACCACCCCTAAAGCAACAAATGCTGATTTTGTAAGTAAAATTCATGAAACATGGAATTTTATTTATAACCAATGGTTACCAAATTCACCTTATAAAATGGATAAACAAGGAATTGATTTTGAACTTTATGATGAAAGATGTTTTGGTGATGATAATAAGTTAATTGATATTTATATTCCTATTATAGAAAGATAAAAATTAGACCACTTTTTGTGGTTTTTTCTTTTAGAAGGTAATAAAAGCATATAAATTATATATTGATAATTGTATTTTTAATTTATTAATGTTATAATAACTTTATATTTTATGAGGGGGAAAAATGTCGGATTCTGAAGTATTTGTTCTTTTACTTTCAATCAGTTTAACTGTATTTTATTTAGTTGTGTGGTTTAATCCTTTATTAAAAATATGGCCACAAAGTCGAATTGGTTTTGCTTCGAAATGTTTTTTGTTTTTACCGATTATTTCTTTAATCATTTACATTTATACCCTATCAAATTTAGCGTCCTATGATGTTGTTGATAGTAGCTTGTATAAAATGTTCTATTTATTTATGGGTTATGGATGGATTTATATTTCAATGGTATTGGTGTCTAGGTTATTAGATCTTTCATGGAAAGATGATATTTTATATCTTGCTAATAAATCATCAGTTCCAGCCATTTCAGGAGCCTATATTGCTGTTTCCCTTATTTATGCTGGTGCAAATATTGGTGATGGTCCAGGGTGGTGGTGTGTCATCATTGCGGGCGGAATAGGATTAGTTATCTTTTTTATATTTAGTTCAATATTTCATAAATTTACTGGTATAATTGAAAAAGTTACAATAGATAGAGATAAGAGTGCATCTATTCGCCTAGGAATGTATTTTATTGCATCTGGAATTATTCTTGCAAGGGCATCTGGTGGTGATTGGATATCACTAGATCAAACAATTATTGATTTTTGGGTTTCTTGGCCTTTAGTGTTATTAACTATACTTGCAATTGTATTTGAAAAAAGTTTTAAAATTAAAGAGATTAAGTCAAATAAAATTAGTTTTCTAATTGGACTATTATATATAGCTTTTGCGGTTGCATCTCTATTTTATCATTTAGTCCTACCTCAAAACCCTGCTTATGACTTAATGCAAGAGGGAGTTTTTTTATGATTAAGTTAATCAAGATTTCTAGTGATTATTATCCTAAATATCGTAGTGAAGTTATTTTTAATGCATATAAATGGGATCCTCAAGTAGGAGATCACAATACAGTTTCTGAATATGTAATGGTAATTGATAAAAAAACAGCAATTTATTTGGAAGAAATGGCAGAAAATTTATCTGTTGAAACAATGGCAATGGAAGAAGAACTTTTAAACAAACCAAAACTTATAAATAAACTGGGATTACCTAAAAATATTAAAAAGGAAGTAATATCAATTAATAATTATAGAAGGGAAGATCATATTCGTTTAATGAGATTTGATTTTCATCCAACCAAAACTGGTTGGGCAGTTTCTGAAGTGAATAGTGATGTTCCAGGTGGATTTGCGGAGGCAAGTATTTTACCTGAAATTGCCAGTAAATACTTTAATAATTTTTTACCAAGATTAAATTTTGGATCAATTTTAAAAGATGCATACATTAGTAAAGTTAAAGAAAAAGAAAATATAGCGTTAGTATATGCATCAACTTATTCTGATGATCGTCAGGTAATGCAATTTATAGGAGATTTATTTGAAAAAGATAATAGAAATTCTTATTATTTGGCCCCTGATAATATAAGTTGGAAAAATTCAATTCCATACAATGCTATAAATAACCAAAAAATAAGTGGAATATTAAGATTCTTTCCTCTTGAATGGTTAACAACCCTTCCAAAGGAATCAAAATGGAAAAATTACTTTTATACAACAACACCAAGTTGTAATCACCCTATTGCTATAATAACGCAGTCTAAAAGATTACCATTAGTTTGGGATGAATTAGAATCAAGTAAAGATACTTGGAAAAAATTACTTCCAAAAACAATAGACCCAAAGCTTTCTCAAAAAGAAGATGGTGACTGGATTTTTAAGCCAGCATATGGACGAGTTGGAGAAGGCATTTCAATAAAAAGTGTCATTTCAGATAAAGAATATCAAAAGATATTAAAAGACGCAAAAAAGCATCCAAAAGATTGGGTTGCTCAACAAATGTTTTATAGTGAAGGTTTTATGACTGATGAAAACATTGAAATGCATTGCTGTGTTGGTGTTTTTACTGTTGATGGAAAAAGAGCAGGTTTTTATGGACGTATTTGCCCATATGCTCGAATTGATGCTAATGCAAAGGATATTCCTATTTTGGTTATAGAGGAGAATGAAAATGGATTATAGATTGGAAAAATTTGAACAATGGGCTCCATACGGTTCATTATGGACACAGTGGGCTAAACCAGTTATGTTTGCATCAAATCCATTAAAAAAATATATTAAAGTTAGAAATGAAAATGTGAAATGGATTGATAATTTAGACATAAGTACAATGATTATTTGTGATTTGCCCGGTGTAAGTGGAATAAGTGAAGCTTTATCATACGCTGAATTAGGGTATCGTCCCGTTCCTTTATATAATGGGGTAAGAGGATCTTTGGGAGTAAGTATTATTGATGTAGATGATTTGCAATCAGCACTATTTTCTACTTCTGAAACAATATCAAAGTGTAATATTGATAGTAATGCACCACCTGTATTTTTGTTAGATTCAAGAAGACAAGAAAAATGCAGGAGAGGAACAGGTATATTTGATAATCGTTGGGTAATATTTCCTCAAGATATGCCATCATCGGATTTTATAAAGAAACATGGTATAAAAAGAGTTGTTGTAAGGTCTGAATATATAAATGATGATTTATCACATGTTTTACTTAGATATCAAAATAATGGAATAGATATTTATATTGTCAGAGAAATAAATAGTGAGCCTCAAAAAATAAAAATACGTAAACCTACTCGTTTTAAAAGTTTAAGTTACCGTTTTAAAGTTATGTTTGGTTTGAAACGTAACTCAACTGGCGGTTTTGGTTCATATATACCTGAACCATCTGACTCTGTCTTTTTTTCAAGAGTTGGTTAATAATTATAGTACTGCTAATAAAAATAATATAATAAAAAATGCTTATTTTTAATTAAAGATAAGCGTTTTTTATTATAAACATTGCTTTTTGTTTGTAATTTTTTATTCAAATGCCTTATTAACTAAAAAACCTAAAATAACTAATTTGTAAAATAATTTTTACAGACTATATATTTTAGGTTAAAACTTGTTTTATATATTTAAAGTTTACTTTTTCTTTCTTCTAATATTTCATCAAGCAATTGTGAACGAGATAATAGATATTCATATTCATCCTTCTTAATTGTAATGTATTGGTTATCGCTATTATTTAATATATCATTTCCTTCTTTTTTTGAAAGAACTCCTAATGATATTAGTCCAGAAAACCCCAAAATTACAAATACCCAGAATATTGTATTAAATCCGCTCCATATTTCCCATAATTCAAGTATTATTACTCCTAATATATATAGTGCTATTAAGTATACAATGATTTGAAGAATACAATATTTAGATCCTAGTTTGGTAATATTAGATACAATTATTGAAAATAATATACTAAATGAAGATATTGATACTGTAATATTTACAAAATCGGTTAATGATGATTCCAAAAATATTGATATAATTACAAGAATAATTGATAAGATAATAAATACTATTGATATTAATGACAATATATTTCTGGTATTATAATATAAGTTATAACTAGATAAAGCAAAAGAAAAACCAATTGCAATGGTTATAAGTGAAAAAAAGTAATTTTTATAATCACCAAACTTAATAACCGAAAAAATCATTAATATTCCCAGTAATGCCGATAAAATGACACCGATAAGAGCAGTCCAAGTCAAAAATTTTCTCATTTTAAACACATCCTTTATAATAGTATTACCAAAAAAACTAGTTCTAACATGTTTATTAATGATTATACTTTAATTT
>JAEYQM010000064.1 GCA_023410025.1 Bacillota bacterium | reverse complement strand
ATTGCTTCACCAGTTTTACCTTTAGATCTTGATTCAAAAAATTTACCTAAAGTTATTAAAGTAATAATTACAGCAGAGGACTCAAAATATAAATTATGAACCCCATGAATATCTCCATTAGTTACTGTTATTGTTACATAGAAACTATAAATAAAAGCAGCTGATGTACCAATAGCAATTAAGGAATCCATATTAGGACTACCCTTAAATAAAGTTTTAAAACCGACAATATAGAATTTCATTCCAAAAACAACAACTGGAATTGTAAGAGCAAGTTGAATAAATGCAAATAAAGTTGGGTTTTCCATAGGTTCAATAAATTTAGGAATTGGTAAACCAATCATACTCCCCATTGATAAATAAAGTAATGGTATTGTAAATATTAAGCTGATTATAAAACGCATCTTTAATTTATTAGTTACTATATTATTATCTTTCACTTCATTTTTAGATTCATAAATAGCTTTATACCCTGCCTTATCAATAGATTTTTTTATCAAACCAACATTAACAAGTTTTGGATCAAAATTAATTATTAACTTCTCAGTTGCATAATTTACAATGCTTGAATTAACACCATCAAGTTTTTTTGTTGCTCGTTCAACTGCTTTTGCACATGCTGTACAAGTCATTCCTTCGATTCTAAAAAATAATTTTTCTTCTTCTATTACTGCTTTATATCCAGCTTTATCTACCGCATCTTTAATTAAATCGATATTAACAATATTAGAATCAAATTCAATATTTAATTCTTCAGTAGCATAATTAACACTACTTACGCTTACACCTTCAAGTTTTTTGGTTGCTCGTTCAACTGCTTTTGCACATGCTGTACAAGTCATTCCTTCAATTTTTATCTTTCTTTTCATACTTCACCTATTCAATGATTCTTGATAGTATATTAACTATCTCATCTACTTTTTCTTCACCACTATTTTTTAAGAATGCTTCTTTTACACAGTGATTCATATGATTTTTTAAAATCAATAAATTAGCTTTTTTTAGAAGCGATGAAGTTGCAAGAATTTGATTTGAAATGTCAACACAATATCTTCCGTCTTCAATCATTTTTAAAATAGCTTCAATTTGACCTTTTGCTGTTTTTAATAGTAAAGATGTTTTTTCAAAATTTTTATCCATAATTACCTCTACCCCCCATATAGGGGGTATTATTATTATACCATTTATATATATTATAGTCAAAGAATATAAAATTAAAAAAACATAATTCAAATTGAATTATGTTTTTAAAAAGGGGGTTTGGTTTTAATACCTAATTATTAAGATACTTAATTTTTTTAACTGTAAAATCAATTATTGCAACAAGTATTATCAGAATTAAAGTCCAGGCAAAGACGGTTGTCATTTCTAACATTTCTTTTTTATAAAGTATTTCTCTACCAATAGTATTTTTTGGTTGGGCAATAAACTCAGCCATAACCATTACTTTTAATCCTAGTCCAATTGATGCGATTATTGCCGAGGCAATATTTGGACCCTTTATTGGAATAAAAACATCTTTAATTACTCTAATATTAATATTTGATATCAGTTTAATTTCATCAATAATATCTTTGTCAATTGTCTTAAAACTGGCATATATAGTTTCATATTGGAGTGGGAAAACTACAAGTCCAGTTATAATAATGGGAGACTTTGCACCACCAAAGATAATTAACAGTATTACTATGATGGTTGCAACGGGTAATGTTTTTAAAATAATAACAATTGAATCAAAGAAATATTTAAACTTTTCTGATAGCAAGCTTAGTAATGATAGTATAACACTTAATACAAATGATATTAATACAGTTAATAATAATCTTATTAAAGTATTAAAAATAATTTTATATGTACTACTTTTAGATAGTAAAACCCATAGTTCAGATAGTACAGAAGATATTTTCGGAAGAATTATATCATTATTTATAATAATTCCAGCTATTCCCCATACTATTAATATAAAGATAAATCCAAATAAAGAAAATACTTTTTTATTGAAAATAGAATTTTTCATCAACATCACCCGAAAGAATATCTTTATCGATATTGTTTAAAAAGTCATAAAAGATACTAAGTTGATTTTTATATTCTATCGCTTTCTTAAAATCAATATTCATTGTTGGAATTGATTTATGAATAATTTCTTCACCTAGATCAGTTAACCATTGATTTGTATTAATGATTTTTTTTGAATGATCTAGAGGATTAATATTTAGATAATTTATATTTTCTTTAATTTGATTAATGTATTTATTAATTTCTTTTTTATACATGCTATCTGGATTAATAAATATTCCAGCTTGAGGAATTAATGGGATTTCATCTTTCACAACTTCGCTTAAGTCTAATACATTTAGTTTTAAATTTTTCTTATAAACTAAATTTGATAAAGTTGGTTCTGCTGTGAGAATATAATCAAATTCATCATTTTGATTTATTAAATATCCTACTGCATCACTCACACTAGATACATATTCTATTTCTTTATCAATTTTTTCTAAGGCTTTCTCAAGAATTAAACCTGGTGTTGTATTTAATCCATAACCAATAATTTTCTTTCCAACTAAGTCATTTATACTGTCAAGTGTTTTTGTACTTACAATATAAATATTTGAAAATGTAATTATTGAATGAAGTTGATAATTACTTGCTTTAGCATTATATAATTTAACTCCATTAGTTATTGGTGCTACAATTATATCATGTGATTTTGAAGTCATTGCAGCCGTTAATAGTGATGGACCAGAAACACTTTCAAGAATAATATCATCATTTTCAATTCCTGATACCGCAATAAGCGGTGCTCCATTAGGTACTAGTACTTTAATAGAATTATTTTTTTTACATCCCCCACAAGTTAACACTAATAGGAAAATAATAAATAACATTAACTTTTTCATATTTACCTCTTATTCAGGATAGTATTCTCTCTTTTCATAATGTGTATGGCACCATTTATGAATATCATGTTCTCTATGTTCACTTGATAAATCTTCATATAATTTAATAACTGAAGGGTTAATTTCTGAGAATCGCATATCTGCTTTCTTATCAATATCATATAATGCTTTAGCTCTTAAGGCTCTAATATCTAAATTATCAAGGTCTTTAGCATTAACAATTGGTTGACCTCCACCATTTACGCATCCACCAGTACATCCCATGAATTCAACAAATGCATATTGTTTTTCATTATCTTTAAGCGAATCTAAGAATTTACCAATATTAGCGGCACCATGGACAACAGCTATATTAACTTCATTTCCAGCTATATTTAGTGTTGCTTCTTTAATATTTTCATTAGCACCACGAACTTGTTTAATATCTAAAACTTTAGATTCACTATCTAATTTCTTAGCTACATAACGTAAAGCCGCTTCCATTACTCCACCAGTTGCTCCAAAGATTGCACCAGCACCAGTGTATTTAGCAAGTGGTGAAGATGGTGTATAATCTTTTAAATTATTAAAATCAATTTTCTTAATCTTAATTAATCGAGCAAGTTCTCTTGTTGTTAGAACAATATCAACATCACGGATTCCATCAACTTCCATTTCTTTACGTTTTGCTTCTGTCTTTTTAGCAATACAAGGCATAATAGAAACAACTTTAATTTTACTCTTATCTACACCAATTTTATCAGCATAATAATTTTTTATTAAAGCTCCTTGAATTTGTTGAGGAGATTTACAAGACGAAAGATTAGGAATATATTCTGGATAATATGTTTCGATATATCTAATCCATCCTGGAGAACATGAAGTAAATAATGGAAGATTAGTATTTTCATTATTTTTAAACTTCACAAATCTATTAATAAATTCATTACCTTCTTCAATAATTGTTACATCGGCAGCAAATGTTGTATCAGTAATATCATTAAATCCAAGTAATCTTAATGCTTCAAACATTTTTCCTTCAACATTAGTTCCAATAGGTAGACCAAATTCTTCACCTAAGGCAACTCTTACAGATGGAGCAACTTGAACAATTGTATAGACTTCTTTATTATCTAAAACTTCAAGTACTTTTTGAATATCATCTTTTTCTTTTAAGGCACCAACAGGGCAATTTTGAACACATTTACCACAATATATACATCCTGCTTCGTCAGTATTTGTATTTTGGGCTGGACCAACATAAGTTTCAAATCCACGTTTATTAAAATCAAGTACTGATTTGCCAGTTAATTTTTGACATGTTGAGACGCAACGTCCACATAAAATACATTTACTTCCATCTATAACTAAAGCATCACTGATATTTGTCATATAATCCTTTTTTAAAAAATTAATATCTTCACCTATGACATTATCAATGTTATATCTTCTTAATAGATCTAAAAACTCACAATTATGTTCTCTTGGGCATTTCCAACATTCAAATTTATGATTTCCTGCTAGAAGTTCAAGATTAGCTTTTACGGCTTGTTTAACCCTTGGGGTATTTGTAAAGACAGTCATTCCTTCACTTACTTTTACAGTACATGAATTTTTTAAACTATTAATACCCTTTATTTCAACAACGCAAACACGGCAACTAGAAGTTTCATTGATATCTTTTAAGAAACATAAACGAGGAATATCAATACCAAGTTTATAACAAGCATCTAAAATAGTATAATTACTAGGAACAACGACTTCTCTTCCATCAATTGTTAATTTAACTTCATTCATTTTCATTCCCCCTACCTAGTTACTATTGCATGTACTGGGCAAGCCACTTTACAAGCACCGCATTTTATACATAAATCAGTATTAATTTCATGTTGTTTCTTTACAGAACCAGTAATTGCATTGACTGGACAATTACGTAAACATTTTGTACATCCAATACATTTATCAGTAATTTGATATTTAATTAAATCTTTACAAACTCCAGCTGGGCATCTCTTTTCAACAATGTGAGCAATATATTCTTCTCTAAAATTTCTTAATGTTGAAAGTACTGGGTTTGGTGCTGTTTGACCAAGTCCACAAAGAGCTGAATCCTTAATTGAATAACATAATTTTTCTAATTTATCTAAGTCTTCAAGTGTTGCTTGACCCTTAGTAATCTTATCAAGAATTTCAAGCATTCTCTTTGTTCCTTCTCTACATGGTGTACACTTTCCACATGATTCATCAACTGTAAAGTCAAGGAAGAATCTTGCTACATCGACCATACAATTGTCTTCATCCATAACAATCATACCACCACTACCCATCATTGAACCTAAAGATACTAAATTATCATAGTCAATTGGTGTATCTAGATGTTTACTTGTTAAGCATCCTCCTGATGGTCCACCAGTTTGAACAGCTTTAAATTCTTTATTATTTGGAATACCAC
Organism: Bacillota bacterium; assembly: GCA_023410025.1. Taxonomy (GTDB): domain Bacteria; phylum Bacillota_I; class Bacilli_A; order ML615J-28; family CAG-698; genus JAEYQM01. The sequence goes on along the minus strand of JAEYQM010000064.1, from coordinate 17,374 downwards.
CACCAATATCAAATATTACTTCTCTTAGTGTTGTACCCATCTTAATTTCGATAAGACCTGTATTTTTAATTTTTCCACCTAGGGCAAAAACTTTTGTACCTTTTGATTTTTCTGTACCGAAGGAATTAAACCAACTAGCACCTCTTAAGATAATTTGAGGGACATTGGCAAATGTTTCAACATTATTTATAATTGTTGGTTTACCCCAAAGTCCAGAATCAGCAGGGAATGGTGGCTTGTTTCTAGGCATACCACGTTCACCTTCAATAGAACCCATAAGAGCTGTTTCTTCACCACATACGAATGCTCCTGCACCTAGTCTAACTTCTAGATCAAATGAATAGTTTGACCCTAAAATGTTTTTACCAAGTAGTCCTAGTCTATATGCTTCTTGTATAGCACGTTCTAATCTTTCAACAGCTAAAGGATACTCTGCTCTTACATAGATATAACCTTGTGAAGCTTCAATTGCATATCCAGCAATTGCCATTGCTTCAACAACGCTATGAGGATCTCCTTCAAGAATGGCTCTATCCATAAATGCACCTGGGTCACCCTCATCAGCATTACAGATAACATATTTATCTTTACCCTTATGTTTACTAGCAAGACTCCATTTTAATCCGGTAGGGAATCCGCCACCACCACGTCCACGTAAACCAGATTTAGTAATTTCTTTTATTACTTCTTCACTAGTCATATTTGTAATTACATTACCTAATGCAATATAACCATCACGACCAATATATTCATTAATATCAAAAGGATTGATTACACCACAGTTTCTTAATGCAACTCTTTCTTGGCTGGCATAGAACTTCATTTCACGAATTAATTTAATTTCTTCTTTATTGTCGTTTCCAATTTCAGTAAATGCTTTTCTAGCAACTACACGTCCCTTTAAGAAATGTTCTTCAACAATTTCTTTTACATCATTTACTGTCATATGTGAGTAGAATGTGCAATCAGGATATACAATTACAACTGGTCCTTTTTCACATAATCCAAAACATCCACTCATCAATACTTTTATTTCTTCATCTAGACCTAATTCTTTTATATTTCTTTCAAATTCTTCTTTTATTTTAATTGATTGACAAGAAATACAACCTGTTCCACCACATACTACAACTTGCGTTCTTACAGCCATAATGTCTACCCTTCATAATTAGTTATTAATAGATCTTCAACTTGGTTTCCATTAATAATATGTTCTTCAATAATTCTATTAATATCAGTTTTCTTAACTTTGCAATATGTTGTTCTTTGTCCTAATTTATTATATACTTCAACAATTGGTTCTAAGGAACATTTTCCTATACAACCAACTTGTGTAACTACTACATTTGTTAGATTTCTGTTACTTACTTCTTCAACAAGCCCATTTAAAATTGGTCTTGCGCCAGCACTAATACCACAAGTGGCCATTCCAACAACGATTCGATAACCTTCAACTTGGTTGCGTAGATTAATTTTCTTAGCAGCCTCATCTCTGATTTTTCTTAAATCTTCTAATGATTTCATCTCTTTCTCCTTAATCTAAAAAGTTCATCTTCAAGGTATTGTTTTAACCATTTTAAGACATCACAATCTAAAATGGGAACATTTCCTAATATTTCTTTTATCTTCTTTGTATTAAAAACATATGAACTGTCGTTGATATAGTACTCAAAATTAATGTCAATTTTTTCATTTATTATTAGAGCTAACAATGTTTCATCAATATCACCAATATCTAATCGATCAATGTGATCATATTTCATTGATGCTCTTATTGTTGTTCCTGCATGAGTACTTATTACCTTAACCTCTCCATCAGCAGATTTAACTGCTTCAGTAAATAAAGGTATACCTAAACCGACTTTACGTGTATCCCTCGTTGTGTAAAAAGGATCAAAGACATTATCTAATTTATCTTTCGGGATTCCACTACCATTATCAATAATTTCAATAAATAATTTATTGCGTTCTATCATCTCATTAATTGTTATATCAATTCTTGATGCATTTGCTGCAATACTGTTTTGACATAAGTCTAGTATAAAAAGTGAAAAGTCATTCATCTCTAAACCACGCTTTCAATCCTTCAAATGATAAATTTTTAATTTCTATAAATTGATCTTCATTTATCATTTCCAAATCATGACTATCGGAATTTTTTAAAATTTTATATTTTTTTAAAAATGGATATTTTTGATAAATTGTTTCGAGATTATTTATATTATCTACTTCAAATCCATCAAAGTCCAAATTCATTAAATCAACGTCAAAATTAAATATTCCTGATTTTTGTCTATCAATGTGGGCTAAAATAATTATTCCATTTTTTTTCCTTATTTCATTTGTAAGTTCATTTAAATCAATTATAATATTTTGGTGAAGATCATATTCAATAGAATCTACTTCTTCATCATAAATATTATAAATAATTTGTTCTTGCAATTTTTTAGTTTTTTCTTTATTTAGAAAATTATTAATATAATTATCAAAATCAATAATTTTATCTAAAGTTTCAAAATAGGTAAGAATATGATAACCTTCATTAATAGAAAGTTCTATACCGTATATATATATATAGTCGTAACTCGTTGAAATTTTCCCTATTACTTCTTGCTGTTTAGAACTATTATGATCAGTTACTGATACCAAATTTAATCCTTTTAGCATACACATATTAAGGATATTATTAGGAGTCATTAGTTCACTACTACAAGGAGATAATTTAGAATGAATATGTAAATCATAACTAATCTTCATACATTAAAATTTCCTTATAAATTTTTAATGAACTTAGATTACTAGTAAACAAAGCAATATTTTCTTGATCTGCTTTATTTATTACATCTTCTTTAGGATATACTCCTTCCGGAAAAATAATTGCACTATAATTAAGTAAAGAGCATACAGCTATAACATTCATACTATTAATTATTGTAATTAAACAACTGTCATCAGCAATATCATGACCTAAAACAAAACTCATTAAATCACATGAATAAAAATCATTTATTGATTTATTATTTCCTTTGTTTATTAATTTTAGATCGGCAATTTTTATTAAATCACTTGTTTTCATGTATTTCACCTTTTAGGTTAAACAACATTTTTATTATTGTTCCTTCATGTGAAGATGTGATATGGAAATCATCAGCAGCTTTTTTCATGTTCGGTAGACCCATTCCCGCACCAAATCCACTTTCGATTGCATACTTTGGAGCAGTTGATGTTCCTTCTAACATGGCATATTCTATAGAATGTATACCTGGTCCACAATCAAAAAAAGTTACTTTAAGTGTATCATCTTCAATAATGAATCGGCACATTCCGCCATGTGAATGAATTACAACATTTATTTCCGCCTCATATGTTGCTATTGCAACTCGTCTTATTATATCTCTAGAGCAATTTAATTCTTTTAAAATTTTTTTGATAAAACTTGAGGCCATCCCAGCTTTACTTAAATCAGCAGCTTCGATTGGAAACTCAAATAATTTATTCATCTAAATCACTTAGACCCTTTATACCATTTACAAACATTCTTCCGTTTGTTGAAAACATGGTAAGTGTTGTGCCAATTATTGTTATACCTAATCTTTGAGCTTCTTCAATTGTACTTTGATTTGGACATTTACCTCTTACAAGTACAATGATATTAATGTCTAATATTTCAGCAGTTCTGATTCCTTGAACAGTAGCTAAGCCAGTTACTAATACACCTTCATCACAAAAATAAAATGGTGAGTTTCTAAGTAACATTAATGCATCGCTCATTAAATCACAACTAAATGCATAATTAGTTTTACGCATTGGATCGTATAGATCTTTAGTAAATACTTTTGCATCTAATAGATCAACTAGTTCTTTTAAGAGCATATTATTCCTCTTCCATTAACTTCTTGACAATATTTCTTGCCATACCTGGTGTACCACTTCCATAAACTTCCTTGTCTACTGTAAATACTGGAGCAAGTCCACATGCACCAATACATCTTGTAGCTTCAAGTGTAAATTTACCATCTTCAGTAGTTTCACCTGGCTTAATCTTAAGCATTGAACTAATTGCATCTACGATATCTTGAGATCCTCTTACATAACATGCAGTACCTAAACATACACCAATGATATGTTTACCCTTAGGTTCGATTGAAAAATGTGAATAGAAAGTGACAACACCATTAATATGAGAAACACTATCATTCAATTCTTCGGCAATTATTTTTTGAACTGCAATAGGGATACATCCAAAAATTCGTTGGGCATCATGTAATGTAGGCATAAGTGGTCCTGGTTTTTTCTTATGCTCTACTATGCATTCACGTAGTTCTGTTACTTGTTCATTTGTCATCACAAATTTAACAGCCATAATTAAATTGAATAAAACAAAAATTGTTTTATTTCCTTCCTTTCCTTTATATTTATATATTCACATATGTGATTATAATCTTAAAAAAATAAAATATATAAACAAGAAATAAAGCATACAAGTATTAGCCTTGTATCAATAATTTTAATAATATTTAATTGTAGTATTTTAAGTAAAAATGTAAAAGTATAAATTATATATAAAATAATCTTAATTAAAAAAATTTATTTTGCTTAGTAAATAATATTTATTATATGTATACTTTATAATAACACCTTTTAACAATTTTATCAATATTTAACATACGCTTTCATAATTTGAAAAACGTATTCATTATTAACAAAAAAACACAGAAATTAATCTGTGTTTTAATATTAATTTTTCCAACTAAAGTCTTGCCATTTTCCGCCATTTATTCTATGAATTTCTTCAGTAGCATGCAACCAAATAGATGTTGATTCTCTTTCTGGTGTAAATTCATAATACTGACCTTCATAAAATGTATAGAAGAATGTAACATCAGTACACATACCATAAGTTGGTACATTTTTACTTTCAATATGGAATGTGAATTCTTCGTTATTCTTTGTTCCCACATATGTTAATCCACTTCTATCCAGAATTAGTTTACCTTTTCCAACAGGTAATGATGTCTTTTGATCTTTTAAGTATTCATATTCAGGTAACATTCCTAATACTACATTTTCAACAAGTTTAAATTCAGGATCTTTAACTTTATCCTTCATTATTTCCCTTTCCATATCAAACCATTTTGTTGGAGTTTCGGGAATTACACATGTATCATCAAGTGGTATTAAATCGTAATATTCATTAACTTCAGCACCATTTCCACACTTACTACATTTAATGACATTACCTTCACCTTTCATAGTTAAGTCACTATGACATTTTGGGCAATGATATAATAAGTGATGCATATTATGAGCCATTCTATTTTTACCAGCAAATTTAATTCTTCTTTCCTTATTTAAGGCATAGTCATCATTATAAATTGCACGTTCTAATTTTTCAGTAATTTCTTCTTCTGTTAATCTTGCTAAATCTTCAACCGTAAATAATTGATCAATAACGACATCAACTCGTCCATATCTTTCATCTAAACAATATTTAGTGTTTGTTAGATATCCACCAGTAATCTTTGTCATTAACACCGGTACTTTACAATGCTTTAAAAGTTTAGCACTACCATTCATTACTGGTTGGTTAGCACCTGAGATTGAACTCATTCCCTCTGGGAAGATAATAACTTTACCTTTTTTCTTTAAAATTCTTTTGAATTCTTGAATAGCATATAAATCAGATACAAAGTTTTTCTTTGGAATTACTTTTAATAATCTAAAAACAAATGCTAAGTGTGAACGAAAAAATTCGTTATAGCCTGCAACATAATTTAAACGATGTGGTAAAAAGGCTACGCCTGTATAGATATAATCTAATCTTGAAGCATGGTTACTTACTACTATATAAGGGCCTTTAAAATGCTTTAAATTTATTTTATAATCATAATGAACATTAAGTTTTTTATTGAACATTAATTTCCATATATATCCAAGCATTAAATAAATTAGTAATGGTGGTCTTTTTAGTTTTCTGTTATGTAGTTTCTTTTGTAATGTTTCTTTCATAATAAACCCTTTCTTTATAATTATATTATATCATAAAATAGGCTATTTTTAAAGTTTTTTGTGCATATGTATTTAGTTTTTAACTTGTTTATTAATTATAAAAAGCTATATTCAATATTTTAATGTATCTACCCTTATTTTGCAAGATTATAAATACTTATTACATCTTGGTATTTAAGTTCCACAAAGTTACCAATTCTACGGTTATATGTTGCTTTACTAGCCATTTCGTCAAAATGTTCTTGAGTTATTTCTACTTCGCTTAACTTAGTTTTAAGTCCTATTTCTTTAAAAAATTTTTCTAATCTATCTATTCCTTCTAAAGCAATGTCTTCATCAGTTCCATCACTTATTACATTAAATACATTTCGAGCAAATTGAACAAAACGTTTTATATCGTGTTTGTAAACATATCTCATCCATGCTGGGAACAAAATAGCAAGACCAGCTCCATGAGCAATATCATACTTTGCACTTAGTTCGTGTTCAATAGCATGTGTTCCCCAATCTTCACTTCTTCCTACTCCTAGGATTCCATTATGAGCAATTGTTGCTGCCCACATTAATTGAGCACGACAATTATAATCTTTTTTATCATTTAGATATTCTTTAGAATGTTTTATAATTGTTCTCATTGTTGCTTCACATAATTCATCAGTAAATTCAACATGTTCTTCGTTTGTGAAATAGCGTTCAAGAACATGACTAAACATATCGGCAATTCCACAAGCCATTTGATAATCCGGTAAAGTATAAGTTAACTCAGGATTCATAATAGCAAATTTTGGTCTAATTAAAACAGAAGCAGTTGATCTTTTATACCAACCATCCTCATTTGTAATTACTGAAGATGTACTTGCTTCACTACCAGCAGCAGGTATTGTAAGAATTACTCCAACTGGTAGAGCCTCTTTAATTACTACTCTTTTAGAATAGAAATCCCAAACATCTCCATCATATAGTACACCAATGGCGATGGCTTTTGCGGAATCGATAACACTTCCTCCACCTACAGCCAAAATAAACTTAATATCATTTTCACGGCAAATCTTTATTCCTTCTTTTACAAGTCCTAATCGAGGATTAGGAACAACACCAGATAATTCAATAAATTCTATATTATTTTCTTTTAAACTATTAACTACTTTATCATATAAACCACTTTTCTTAATTGAGTCTTTACCATAATGAAGTAATACCTTATTACAATATTTTTTAATTTCACTTCCAACTTGTAATTCTGTATTTTTACCAAATATTATCTTTGTTGGGTTCTCATAATTAAAATTTAACATTATTTCATTCTCCTTTGCTGATTTTAATTTATTTCTTATTATATATACATTATACCATTAATATTATAAATTATTAATTATCTTATTCATTAAATAAAAAACTCCTTATATAAAAATCATTATATAAGGAGTTAATAAGTTCTTTATCAACTACATATTTAATCCTATTTCAAATCCTAGGATCATATACTCTTCACTATAGGTTTCTGCTTGCAATGATAAATTCCTTTTATCCCATACGACAGCATCCAAGTTATCTGCAGTATACATAAACTGTGCATACTTAACATTTCTAAAATTACTAAACGCAATTAGCGAAGCCACTTCCATATCAACAACAGTTGCCCCTTGTTCTTTTCTCTTTGCAAGAACATTCCTAGTTTCTCTATAGAACGCATCTGTTGTCCATGTTGTTGCTCTTGTATATTTATAATTATTATTAATTAATACTTCTTCAATCTTTTTTACAGTATCTTCATTCATATAATTAAATATACTTGGTTCTTGATAATGATAAGATATTCCTTCATCACGAATTGCTCGATATGGAATTATAATTTCATTTTCTTTTATATTTTTATCTAAGGCCCCACAAGACCCAAGATATACTAGGTTTTCAGCTCCTAAGGCAACTAATTCTTCAGCCATACCAACACACATTGGTGCTCCAACTGGTGCAGTAGTAAATCCAACTTCAACTCCTTTATAAATAGTCTTATAAATTGGATATTTACCATTAGCTGAACCTAGAAAAGCAATAATCTCAATTCCTTTTTTTTGAGCCCATTTGCTTATAATTTTTCCCGAAAAGCAAGATACGATAACCTTTGGAAATCCATTTATTTTTTTAAAATGGTCTTTTGCTTTTATTATTTCTTCTGACTCACGATCAAAATCTAAAATTGGATAGTTCATAGTATCACCTCTTTTATTCTTATAATAAAACTTACCAATTATTTATTTATATATCCTAATAACCTAATTCGATTAATAATTAATATTAGAATAGACATCAAATGAATAAATATTCCGACTGATATCTTAACTATTTTTATAATTACTCCAAATATTATAAGTAAATGTACTAATAGAGTAAAAATTATTTGAAGAAAATTTTTACCTTTTCAAAAATTATATTTGTTTCTAATATTTTATCTACTTTTTCACTCATAATAACAATATTATATGATATGGTTGGATATTTACTAGATTGACAAAACAACAATAAACATATCATAAGTTATGGTTTCATTCAATTTATCTTTTTAAAATTAATAAAAATTTTTTTATTATCCCTAATTACATTTCCTTGAAGAGGCAATAAATTTATTAAATGTTTTTATTCACTTTTTGTATTTTTGTAATTATTTATCCTACCAGTCACCAAGTGTAAATAAATGTGTTACTGCATCTGATTCAAAAAATGTTTTATAATAAAGGATTCAACTAAACCAATACTTCAAAATATAAATAAAACTTTTTTAATAATTGTATTTTTTGTATTAGAGTTATTAATATCATAAAAAATATCGTCACTATATGTTCAGTGATTAAACTATCTAAAATAAAAGTAAAAGTAAAAAATAACAAAATAATTATTATATATCTTTTTTATTCATTACAATACTTTTAAAAACTTATATCCATCAATTTAAATGTTTAATAATTTATTATACATCAAGAACTGTTTCATCATAGTTTACAATAACTTTTGAAGCACTAAACATAACTTCATCTTAATTACTCGTTAATTATTGCAAATGAATATTATGTTGTAGTTACTTTATATTAATTATTATAGCACAAAAATTAAATAACTTCCTCTTTTTATATAATAATATTATAAAAAATACAATATCAAAAGATATTGTATTTTTATTTCTATTCTATAATAATTATATGGTTTAAATAATAAAAAATTTAATTATTAATAAAATAATGACTTTTATAGACAAATTTATTTAATTAATTAGCAAGAATTTTTACTTTTTAAGAAGTGAAATGGGTATAAATTTCTTTCTATTCTTCAATACACCAAGCAATGTGGAAATGAATGAGATAATAAGCAAAAACAAAATAAATAAAAAAATTTCATAATAAGTCAAATCAAAAACTCTAATAATTGGATCCATTTTAATAATATAAATATAATTCACGTAATAGTTTAATATTAAAGTTAATAAATAAGATATTATACTTACAGTAAAAGAAAAAATTACTGTTTAAAGGTAAAACATTTTAAAAATAGTAACATTATTTGTACCAATTGACTTGAAAAGAGCTATATCATTTGATCTAACACTCATATTCTCATTTACTAATAAGAATAATATAAGGGAAACAAATATTGAAACTATTATAATAATAAAAGGTATATATGGTTTAATAAAGGTGTTTATTTTTATAGAATCACCTAAGTAAAAATCAATTATTGAAAAAATATTTTCGCTGTTCTTTTTAACAATATCTTTTAATACTTTTTCATTATCAGTAATTAAAAATGTTTTATATATTTCCCCATTAATATTTTTTTCATTTACATAGAAACAAAATATCATACTTGATTCTCTTAAACTCATCATCTCGGTACGTGCCATTGTAGGCCCATGGTAATCTTTTAAAAACTTATATCTCTCCCAATCAAATCCTGTATCTACAATTCCAGAAATATTGTACTCTATATCATTAAATCTAATTTTTTTATTAATCAAATCTTCTTTTGAGTTAATAGGTACTACTTCTCCATTAACATCACAAAATCCAACGTCTAAATATACATAAAATAAATAATCACTAATAGCAACATAATTATCCATTTCATTATTTGGTAATTGCCCACATAAAATTTTATAATTTAGTCTTTCAAAAACTTCATCATTTAGGTAAACAAATCCGTTAAAATTGTCATAATATAGAGAAGTTGATTGAATAACGGGAACGCTGGTATTACGATTAAAAAAATCTTCATTTACATACGAATGGATTAAATATTTTTCATCAATATACCTATATTCTTCTACTCTCACATATTTTAAATCTAATCTCTTTATATATGTATACAAATAACTATTAGGTGTAAAAATTGCAAGATTAAAGGCAACACTCAAAATAAATAAGGAAATAGATGCTAGAATTAATGAAATGATTAAAGTTTTTTTACGTTTTAGGAATAATTTGTATCCATATTTAATAATTGATTTTGATTTTTTATAATTATGTATAATATTATCATTTTCAATCTTTACTGATTTAATTACTTTACCACTATCTAATTGTATAACATTTTCTGAATATTGACTTACGATATTCATATCATGGGTAATCACAATAACCAATCTATCTTTTGATAATTCTTTTAATATATTAAAGACTTGAATTGAATTTTCTTCATCTAATGCACTTGTTGCTTCATCGCAGATTAGTACTTTAGAATTTTTTAATATTGCTCTTGCAATGGCTACTCTTTGCATTTGCCCTATCGATAATTCATGTTTGAATCTTTTTCCTACATTTTCAATATTTAATTTCTTTAATACTTCATTAATTTTGTCTTCTTCGATTTCAATTCCCGACAACTTTAAAGCAATTTTAAGATTATCATAAACATTAAAATCTTCAAGTAAATTTACTTCTTGAAAGACAAAACTTATTATGTTAGATCTAAAGGATGACATATTTAAACCATTATAATTTACAGAGTTGAAATAAATATTTCCACTGCTAAGTTCATCAATACCAGCTATTATTCCAGCAAGAGTTGATTTACCAGATCCATTCTCTCCAACAATAAAAGTCATCCCTTTACTTGGTAGTTCAATATTTACATCATCTAAAGCTTTTAATGGTCTTCTTCCTCGATAATAAATTTTACTTACATTTTCAAGTTTAATCATACTAATCCCTCATATTTAGAATATAATAGCTATCTTTACTTAACTTAATAGATGAAGCAATAACAAATGGAACAGTTGCAAATATTAAAAATATAATTGAACAAATCATAAGAGAATTTATATCATATATAAATATGTCAAGCAAGAAAAATATTTCCCCAACCATCATATCATTATATTTTGTTATGAAGAATTTAATTATTGGATATGATGCTATAACTGTAGTTATAAAAATAAAAGCACTAATTATCATATATAAACTAATAATGTGAACTTTTTTTGCACCTAATGATCTATATATCCCAATAAATTTATGGTTTAATGTAAATGTATAATTAAAATAATTTAATATCAATGCAATTAAAAAAATTGTCACTACAGAAAGTATTAATAAAATAGTAGGTGTATATTGTCTAATATTGTTTATTCTTGTTTCAATTTCATTATAGACCATACCTTCAATTCGAAAATATTTGTTATAATTTTTTAAATCTAAAGAATTTAAAAATATTTCCCTACTTAAATTATTATTTCCAATATATAATCTATTTAAATTCAAATCAATATCACTATTTTCAATAAATTCATGTCTAGTGAATAAAATTGTATCAATTCCATTCCACATAAATTGATTAAAGTAATCATAATACGTATTATCTTTATTTTTTAGAAAACTAAAATCATTTAAAATTGTTCCTGTTGAAATTATCCCAGATATAATAAAATTTTGATCAAAAACAACTATTTGCTTGCCAAGAATATCATCATAAATATTAATATCTATTTTATTATAATTAGTATCTTTATAATTACCTGCTTTAAATATTTCATAGCAATATTCTGTAATTACAACTTCATCATTGTTAATAGGATAATTGCCTGCGAGAAGTTTAAACCCATTTTGTGATGCAATATTTTCATTTATCTCCATTAAGCCAGAAAAATAATCATGATAATAAAACTGATTTCCTAAAGTATTATAAATATAATGATTAAACTCTTCCCTTTGATGTCCATATATTTTATTATATTTAACATTTGGTACTGTATTTTCAAACAATTCTAATACTGTTCTATCCATTTCATAATTAATAGAGTTGCCATCATCATCAGTATATCCATATCCAACAATTAAATCATAATATTTTCCAGAATCATAATGAACTAAATGAATTTTTTTTGAATTTATAGTATATAAGTTAAATAAAACACCATATGCACTTCCCACTAATATCATAACTAGTAAAGAAATAAACAATCTTATAGGCTTTATTTTAATTATATTTATACTTCCTTTTATAATGTTTTTATAATCAAAATATGATTTAATTAATCTAGACTGTCTAAAATCTTTTATGCCTTCTATTTTATATGCAACGCTAATTAAATTACAATTATCAATTTTTAGTATACAATCTGCATATTCGTCTATTAGTTCGTTATCATGACACACCATTATTACTAATTTTTCTTTAGATATATCTTTGATTATTTCCATTATTTCTATTTTTGAATTATTATCCAAATTAGAAGTTATTTCATCAGCTAGGATAATACTTGATCCTTTAACTAGTGCTCTAGCTATAGAGGCTTTTTGCCTTTCACCTCCAGATAATTCTATAGGGTAAAAACTAAGCAATTCATATATTCCAAGTTTTTTTGCGACATCTTCAATTATTCCATCATTTTTTTTATTTTGTAAGTCAAGTACGATCTTAATATTTTCATAAATAGATAAATGATCAATTAAATTCTTTTCTTGATATATTGAGGATATAAATGAATTCCTATAAGAATCTTTTGATTTATATTTTTTTAAATCAATTCCATTAAAAATAATATTACCACTATAACCAGTAACATCACCACTTATTAAATTAAGTAAAGTACTTTTACCAACACCAGATGTACCTTTAATTATATATAATCCGCAGTTATTAAACGAGTATGACACATCTTTCAAAACACATATTTTGCTTTTTTTATTATTATAAAACTTGGTCAAGTTTTCTAAAATAATTAACCCCATTTTCCCCCCCAAAACACTAAAACAGAAATATTTATTTAAAAATATATATTCATTATAACATATATGACTTCTAATCTTCAATAGCTAAAAACTTAATAATGAAATTATTTTACTTAGCAGTATTAAAAATAAATATACGTTGAGTTTTATTAACTCAACGTATATTTATTTTAATTCAAATGCGTTTTTTAGAAACCAAAAACAGTCTTTTGTCATTAAGTGAATATTAATAAATTTAGAAACTATTACTGTTTTAATAAATAATTATCCAACATTGTTATAAGTATTTTTAAAAATTTTTGTAAACACAAGTTATGTATGATTAGAACCTATTATTTTTTTTTATAAATTTTAATTAATCCCCTTTTTCCCTTAATTGCATAATTATGTTACAAAATTATTTATTAATAGAATATAGACTATTATTACAATGTTATTTTATCTAATTTAAATTTTAAGTAACTTTTCTAATGTTTAACCAATCTATATTAATAAATATTTTGATATCTATCTATATGCTAATATCAGTATATAGTTTGGCTTGAGTAGTAAACATTTCAAAATATTTACCCTTCTTTTTCATTAATTCTTGATGAGTTCCTTGCTCGATAATTTCACCACGGTCAAACATATATATTATTGATGCATCAACAACAGTTGATAATCTGTGTGATATTAAAACAATTGTTTTTTCAGTGCATAAATTTAAAATCTTTTTATTTACTTCATATTCAGATACAGGATCAAGAGAACTTGTTGGTTCATCTAAAATTATAATTGGTGATGTTGAAGCAAATATTCTAGCAATTGCTAGTTTTTGCTTTTCTCCACCTGATAAAACTAATCCCTCATTATCAAACTCTTTTGTAAGAATTGTATCCAATCCCTTAGGTAATGTTCTAATTTTTTCACCCAGATCGGCTTTCTCTAATGCATCCCATACAAGTTTATCATCTTCATCATTTATTCTTTTCCTAAATAAGACATTCTCTAGAACGGTTGTTGAATAGATTTGAAAGTTTTGAAAGACTGATACAAATTTATTTCTGATTTCTTTTTCATCTAATTTATTATAATCATTGTTATCCATTAGAATTTGCCCTGCTTCTACTTCATAAAACTTGAGTAACAGTTTAATTAAAGTTGTTTTTCCAGCGCCATTATAACCAATGATTGCAATTTTTTCCTTTGGATTAATACTTAAATTAACATTTTTTAAAACATACTCATTTTGAGATGGATATTTAAAACTTAAGTTACTAATTGATATTTGTGGTATAGATTCCGGTGCTTTATCTCCACCTTTACCTTCAACAATTGGTTTATATTTCATAAGCCATAAGAAATCATCAATGTAATTTGCATTTTCCCTTAAAGATGTAAAATAATAGATTACACCATATAAATAATTAGTAATTCTTTGTACAGCAGCAACCGTTGAGGAGAATGTTGCAATAGGGATTTTTGTTTTCCCAATTACTCCATATACTCTACCAATCAAATAAACATATCCAAAGAAATTTCTTACAAATTGATAGAAAATATCTTCAGTAATATTGTATTTAAATATTTTATTACTATCTCTAGTTATAATCGCATCTAAATCATCTTTTACTTGTAACTGATTTTCAATTAGTAGTTCATTTAGTCTTGTTGTCTTAATCTCACAAGCATATCTTTCTAAATAAAAAATTCTTTTAATATAACTGTATCTTCGCCAATGAGGTTCTGTTTCTTTACTTTGTACATAATATAAATGGTCAACTTTACCTGTGAGAATAAAATTAATTATTGATTGAGCTAAAACAATTATAAGTAAAATAGCATCTTTTAAAACTATAAATGTACCAATAGTAACTACTACTAATGCATTTCTTAAAAGATATACAAATGTATCAAATGTATCAATACCTTTTAAATCGCCCTCTTTAAGTGATTTAGAAAATTGATCATAAACTTTTGGATCATCAAAACAAGATATATCAAGTTGTGCTGATTTTTCAAACATAACTCTTTGAATCTTCTTTACCCATACATGACGATACCTTGGTGTAATATATTGATTATGAAATATTTGAACAAGTGAACATAAGGCAACTATTATCATGTATATAATTAGTCTATTTAATACCATACCAAATGTTGTAGATTCTTGTTCAACTAAGGTAATCACTTCATCAATTAATAAAACCCCTCGAATATTTATAAAACTTTCAGCAAGTATATATAAGAAAGCGGATAAAACATAAAAAGGACAAAATCTAGCCACATAACTTATCATTATAAAGTTATTCTTTATCATCTTCATTGTTCTATACTTCCTTCAACATATTTTTTAGCTTGAATATTAAACATATATCTGTATTTACCATTTTCAATATTCATTAAATCATGATGTGTTCCCTTTTCAATTATTTTCCCATTATCAAATAAATATATTTTATCAGCTTTAATTGTACTTGATAAACGATGAGATATAAATAATAAAGTATGGTCTTTTCCAAGTCTCATCATCTTATCATATATATCAGCTTCTGCTAATGGGTCTAGTGCACTATTAGGTTCATCTAAAATAATTAAATCATATCCACCCGCAAAGGCCCTAGCAATTGCTAATTTTTGTCTTTCTCCACCACTAAGTTCAACACCTTCTGAATTAAACTCTTTTGTAAGTATAGTATTTATTCCATTTGTAAATGTTTTAACTTTATCCATTAATCCTGAAAATTCTAATGCATTAATTACAAGTTCTTCATCTTCTTTTGTTTTTACTTTTCTTAACAATACATTTTCTCCAATAGTGAAAGAATAAATATCAAAATCTTGAAAAACTGCACCAATTCTTTTTCTTAAAGATGAAGGAATAATATCTTTATAATTTTCACCATTATAACTAATACTACCTTCACAAGTATCATATAGTCTTAATAATAGTTTTACAAAAGTCGTTTTTCCAGCACCATTTTCACCAACAATGGCAATTTTTTCTCCCTTATTAATTTCAAAATTAATATCTTTTAAAACCTCTTTATCTTTATAACTAAATGAGGCATTATTTACTTCTATTTTATTAAATTCATTTGCTAAAAATTTTCCACTTACTTCAATTTTACCTACTTGATCTAGTACTTTAAAAACAGCTTCAGATTCAATCGATTGATTAGCGAATCTTGCAAATGCGTCTGACATTCTTCTTACACTTCCACTTAATGAAGATGCTGCAACAGTTAATGCTGCAAACTGAGCAATATCCATTCCTTTAAGACTTATATAAGCTAGAAAAGCTAGAGCAACTGGATAAATTGATGAAATAAGAATTGAACCTGTATATGATAGAAACGATCTAAGTGATGAATATTTATCAATGTTTCCTATAACTTTTTGACCAACTACATCATTGTTATCTAAAAGTATATTTTTAATATTACTAGTTCTTAAGTCAAAACTTGCATCTTTTAAATAAAACTGTCTACGAATATATCCGCGTTCACGAAAATTTTGTTTTTGATTTTCACTCAACTTCCAATTTATTTTACCATTAATAACCCCAATTATAAAAAATACAATTCCTATTAATAAAGCATAAATGATTATAAAAGGATTTAAAGAAGCAAATATTGAGAAAATAATTGCTATTTCCGCAATACAAGATATAACCATAACTATGGCCCAAAATGATTGAAAACATATATTAGAGCCATTATCGATTGCTCTTGTATAATCATTTAAAAAAGATGATGATTGATATACTTCATAATCTATTTCTTTTAATTTATTGAAAATTATATTTTCAAACTTTGCCATAAAAGATCGATACTTAACTCTATCCTTTTTTTGTAGCCAACTGTATGTAAAGTTAATAGAATAAAAAACTAAGGAATAGACTAAGCTAGCAATAATTACCCATATAAAGTCAATATTTTTTTGATAAAATCCAACTAAAAGCTGAACTATTCCAATTGGAAATACAATATGGAATATTGAGTAAACTATATCCATAAATAAATATGCTAAATAAAATGGTTCGTTTTGTATTACTGTTTTACAAAGTTTAATTGTTCTACCTAATTTTTTCAAGTTTCCCTCCAACGTGTAAAAAATTTTAGTTTAATAGAATTAAATTGTATTATAATTATAAGAAAATTAAA
>JAEYQM010000058.1 GCA_023410025.1 Bacillota bacterium | reverse complement strand
ATATTTCCTTTTCCATAGAAGTCTTCTGTATATGCTCCTCCACCTTTTACAGTTCTATTAGTTGATGGAAGTGCATATTGACCATTATCAACAATATATGCATTTTCAACATTAATTGGAACGATTTTTTGAGAAGACCAACCAGCTTCAATTGCCCATTTAGCATAGAAAATTGAAACTTCATTTTCTGTTGGATCAGTATTTATTTTATCAATTGTAAATTCCTTTATAATTTGATCATTTTCGTCATAAATAGATAATGTCATTTTTGAGCTTCTAGTTAATGCTACATTACCAATTAAAGAGTTTGCTGTACCATTATTAGTAAATCCAACTGCATTACCAGTTAAAGTTTTGTAGAATTCACCTTCTGCTGCATGAGCTCCAGATGGAGTTCTCGGGAAAAGTTTTTCTGCATTAATGTCGAAGAAGTCAGCATTAATAGCAGCAATTACCTTACGTCCTGGATTTCTTAATTCGTAATCTTTAGCAATATTACGTACTGTAGATAGATTCCAGTTTCCATCAGATAAATATGCCCATGGAGTTACTTTAACGTCTGAGTTTGATGGAACTTCAAGAATATTTACTTGTTGTTGATAGAATTTATCTGGAACAAATGATTCAGTAATTCCAGTTCCCATGTTCTTTACTTCACCAGCTGCAGCTGATGTGAATGCTTTGTATTTTGTATGTCTTACACCATATGGTAAGTTGTTTTCAGCTAGTAATTCCTCTTCATAATATTTTGCAATTCCGATATCAGTTACTGTTGAAGCAGCTGTAGTAATAGCTGATTCAAATACAACTAGTAGAACTAATGCACTAATTATTAAAGTTAAAAACTTTTTAAAAAATCTACTCATAAATACCTCTCAATTTTTCCCTTACATTATAATTTGAAAACATCATGTATACAACAAGATTCATTCTTCGATTAACATCTTTAATAGGTGGAAGATCTTGTCTTGAATTACCATCATTTAAGTCATAGCTAATATTAATTGCTAAAGAATCTAAATCAATATCTTTCACATTAGTAAACTCAATTTGTCTTTTTGTAATTAATTGTGTCACGCCATTAAAAGAAATACTTTGTCTAAGAATTGCATTATCTGGATCTGATATAATGATATCAAAGGATAATCCAGTATCACTCTTCGTTATCATGACACTTTCAACTTTTGGTATCCGCTTGGCTGTCATAATTTTTCCATTAATAACTGATTCAATGAATACACCATTGTCATAATACCAATAGCTATATTGATATTCGGTATTTGGTTTTAAGTTTGAAAATACAACCTTTTTATTTTCAACTTTCTTTGTTTCATCGCCTAATTTTACGTATAAATCTCCAACTGAAGAATCAACTTTAGTGATATTAAACTCTAATTTATCACTTTCAACTTTGATATCTCCTTCAATTTCCGGACTCTTAACTACATAGAATAGACCACTTAGAATTTGTCTATCAGAACCATCAGATGGATTGTTTACAGTTTTAAAATCATTTCCATCTCTAATAATCATGGTAACACTACCGCCACCATCCATTTGGTATGCTTCAACAACTCCATAATGTTTTAGTACTGCATTTGATTCATTTTGGTCAGTACCAGTTCTACCTGATGTTGCATGATTTCCGTCAATTGCAACTAACATAATAGTACCATCAGCTTTTCTACCAACAATTGCTCTTGGATAAGCTTTAGTATTATAAGCTGCAGTTGACTCAACATCTTTACCATTATTTCTCATCACAGTATGGAAACCAATTGCTGATTCAACTGTATTTAGTAAACCTTCAAATTCAAATTGAACAGTTATATAACTGTCAACCTTTAAAGCTTCAAGAATTTCTGGATTAGTTGTATCAATAGCAAATTGACCTTTATTTAAAGAAAATGATGTTTCTTTTGAAGTAACATATCCTTTACCAAAGAATGAATCAAAATTATTACCAGCTTTATATGTAAATGTAACAGAGTTATTCATATAAGCCAAATCAGCTTTACTAACTACGAAAAGATTAGTTCCAGTTACATTTAGTGCTGGCATTGTAGCTCCAGTATAATATGGTGAATATAGTGCAGATTCATTTGCACCAGGAGCCTGATTAATTTTTTCAATTTTAAATTTCTTTGTAACATCACCTGCAATTGTTAAGTATAAACCACTAATTTTTGCTTTATCATCAGCTGTATTACTATAATTAAGTGCAGCATTAAAATAATGTAATTGATCTTCACTACCATCATTTGTAAATCCAATAACTTTACCTGAAGTAGAAGGCATTGATGTCATAGCAAACCATTTTTCACCATCTGCAATCATTGGATAATATGGTGATGGATAAAAATAGTCACTTCCATCAGTACCTAAACTAGTACCAAATTTAGTAAAGTATTGATCGGCATTCATTCCCCCTATTACTTTCCAACCAGGATGGTTAGCTTCATAGTCTTTAGCAATGTTTGTAAGCGTTTTTCTAACAAAACCTGCGTTTGATGAATCTTTAACTGCCCATGATACAATTTTTGCTTTCTCAGTAGTATTTAATTCTAATACATTTACATGTTGAGCATATTCTGCAGTTCCCTTTTTCGTAACACCTTTATCATCGTGAAATACAATTCCAGAATTTAAATTAAGTGTTGTAGGATTATTTACAGCATATCCTGCTTGGTTATTATCACTGTAAGTCATTGCATCAACATTCACAGAAAACATAAAAGCACAAAAACAAAAGCTTAATAATACAATTAAAAATTTCTTTGTCATATATATCTCCATCGTATATATTATACAATTTTTCAAACTTTTTGTAAAGAAAAAGTTCAGTTTCCTGAACTTTTAATTGCATCTAAGTTTTGAATTTCATAGCCTTTTGCCTTGATATTATCAATTATGTCTGGTAAAGCTTCTAAATTATTATTTGAAACAGAATGAAGCAGGATAATTGCACCATTATGTATGTTACGGATTATATGATCCGTAGGGTTTTCTCTCGACTTTGTTTCACCATTTATCCAATCTTTATAAGCGATTGACCAAAAGAATGTCTTATATCCCATTTCCTTTAGTTGCATTAGTGAATCCCTATTGAAATTTCCTGCTGGAGGTCTAAAGAATTTGACGGTTTGTTTTTGAAGTATTTGTTCAATTTTATTTTCAAATTTTAAAACTTCATTAGTTAATTCTATTTTTGAAAGATTAGCAATGTTTTTGTGACTCCAACTGTGATTGGCTATTATATGCCCATAAGAATCTATTAATCTTACCAATCCTTCTTCTCTTACAAGGAAATCACCAGTAAGGAAAAAAGTCACATATACATTTTTTTCATTTAACACCTCTAGGATTTTAGGGATATTACCATTATCATACCCGGCATCAAAAGTAAGGTAAACTACTTTATCTTCGGTATTGCCAACATAGTAGCTATCGGTTCCCTCAATTATACTTTGATATTTTCCTATGTCAGGTGTTTTATTATTATTATTTCTATTAAAGCCCCATCCATAACTTGATGCACTAACTGTACTAACAAAGAAAAAACTTAGAGCAACGAATACAAAAATTAGTAATTTTTTCATAATTCCTCCTTGTATTCTTTATTATTATTTTATAAATTCTATTTTTTATTTTGAATATATTTACCATATTTATAATTGATAATTAAACCTAAAGAAACAATTGTATTTATTATAAATATCCATAAAAAGAATAAAGATAAAATTGTTAATATGTTATAGGTTTCTGATATTTTTTGGTAATAATCAATAACAAATAATAATATAATTGTTGTTAGATAAATCAACACTGAAGTAATTCCAGCTCCTAAATAAGTATTTTTAATATTCATTTTTATTGGTGGAGCATACATATAGATTATTAACAAAGTAAAAAATAAAATTACAAATTCAACAATAAATTCTAACAGTTCTATTAAGAATGGAATTTTTATAAATTGGTATAATAACTTATGAAAAAAAACAATTACTGCAATTTCAAAAATTGCTATAAAGGTTAACATTAATAGCATTAAAAAGCTACTAATTCTATTTATGAAACCTTTTCTATTTTTATGTTGTTCATATATCATGTCAGACATTGTATTCAGGTTATTAATTATTCTTGAACTTGACCATATTAAGTTAAAAAAAATTATTATTGAAAAAGAATTAAATTCAAAAATAGGAACTAATCCATCAAATAAATTATGATATAGAGGGTTTATTATTTCTATTAATTTTGAAATTAAAAAATCTTTTAAATCATTAGAAAAGACATTATAGAATTGGAATATCAATACTAGTGCTGAAAATAATGCAACAATAATATAGTATGAACTACTTGCTCCCATTAAAAATAGATTATATTTAGTTTTTATATCATTTATGTACTTTATTATTTTTTTAATTTTTTTCATTATTTCACCACTTATATGTTTTGCATATTATCTTCGTATTATTAAAAACTATATTAATTCATTGAAATAAATTTGGTCAATATGTTTAATTTGCAATTATAATTTCTTCTTGTAATTTTATAAAAAACTAATACATTTTCCTAATAAGTTATACATTCATTAAATTTATCTTATTTTTATTATGAGTACAAAAAAACTTTAGAAAAATATTTTTTTAAAAATTTTATTGTCTACTTTGAATCTATCATAGAAAATGTTACTGGTTTTTTAGTTTTCTTTTTGTAGACATATTTTTTTAATTATTCTATAATTACACTATCATTCATTATAATACATCCAATAACGATGAAAAGATTAACTAATGGTTTTATTTAAGGTAATAATAATTTTGTGAAGGTAATAAGTTAATAGGTTTTAGTATAAAGACTTCAATACACTAAGACATATAATTTTTTATACTAATGTTGAAGATAGCCCATTAAAAAATAAAAAGAAAATAATTGAATGAAAAAAGCACCAATTACTTAAAATGTAATCGGTGTTTTTAGTTTTAAATATTTTTGGCAATTTTTAAATTTTTTTATTATGCAAATAAAATTTAATTTATTTGTCATTAAAACCATTAATATTTTTATAATCTTTAAAACAAAAATTATATTATTAATGAATGTTTTTGTCTGTAATCCAAGTAATGTTTTAAAATTAAAAATATTTATTATTTCTACAAACTAGTTCTCTTCTATATATTCAGAATATAAAAGCAAATTTATATTTATATCATTTAGTAAAAATATTTATTTGTTAATATATTTTTCTATTAATTCATTAAACTCTTGTTGTCTAGTTCTTATATTTTTGGAACTAATATAATTAGTTCCTTCTTTATTAAAATGCAAGAAAGTATTTTGATTAATATAAGCATAAGATCCATCTTCATATAGTAATTTTAAACATATATCTTTTGGACTATAATGAGGTGATCCATATAATATCTCATATTTAATTTCAGATAGTGTTTGTAAAAAAATATCTTTTTCTTCGCCAGTTAATATTTTCAATACTTCATAACTTTTATCTTTGTCAGGATACAGTTTACCATCGTATTCTTCAAATTTTATTATTTCAATTGTGTGTACATTTTTACTTAATTCTTCAAATTCAAAATAATAATTTCTTGAACATCCACTCAACAATAAAACAAGTGTACATACAATAAATATAAAAATTTTCTTCATTAAAATCCTCCTAAAATATTAATAATGCAGTGAAGTATAACATAGACCAAAATAATGAATTTTTATCATAAGGACCATTATTTGCTCCACCAAACCAGTCAGCTGTCCTTTCCCATAATTGCGATTCATAGTGTCCTTTATATGTTTGTGTCCCAATAAGAGAAGGAATAGCAATACCTAAAGTATATTTTACAACACCTAATATTCCCATTTGGATAAAATGACCATACTCGTGCTTAATAGTATCTGGCGTTACCCATGTTCCTTTATCTACAAACATTATTCCAAAAGACATACATCCAGGGTAATTTCCTTTAATAACCGCTTGTCCTTTATAAAACGAAACACTACCAGCAGATATAACAGCATTTTCATTAGTGTTGAATGGGTTCCACCCAATACTATCCATATCTTTATAAATTTGACTACTAAATGAAGATGATTCTACATAGATACCATACATTGTTGTTGAAAAAAAGAACTGAGGTACAAATGAAAAAACAGGTATTAATGCTAATTTAGCTGTAATAATTGTAGCAACTGCACCTACTCCAGTAATAATAACTCCACCAATAAATCTTCCAATGTCTCCTAATACGCTTTTGAAGCTTGTTCCATTTGAATCAAAGTACATAATAGGATTATTACCACAGTACGCATATTGATTCACTCCACCAATAGTTGAAGGATCTAGATAAGAAATATCATCAGGAGAAATAAATCTACCTATCTCTGGATTATAATATCTTGATTTTAAATAATATAATCCAGTTTC
>JAEYQM010000078.1 GCA_023410025.1 Bacillota bacterium | reverse complement strand
AAAATTCCTTGACAAAATAATCAATATTTTATATAATTAAGTTACCATAAAGAGAAGGTGAGAGACTAGCTCGTTGATCCTTCAGCAACCTGCCGATAAAGGTAAGGTGCTAATGCTAGAATGATGGGGAATAATTTTTGATATTATGACCTCATCATACGATGGGGCTTTTTCTTTTTGGGAAAATATGAAAGGAAAATAATATTATGAAGTTTAAAGTTTTAATGAATAGCCGTCAATGTATGCACCATGGACATTCTATGACAATAGTAGGAGATGACAAAATTAGTCCTTTTTCAATTAATGAGTTTCTAAATGAAGTTATAAAATTAATGCACATGGAAAAAGAGAAAAAAGGTACAACTAAAAAAAAGAAACAAGAAATACTAAATAAAATGATAAATTTAAAAATCGGTGAAGCAATGCCAATTTATGATGAAAACCATAGAATAATAGTAGGTATTGAAAGAGTTGAAGAAAGTGTATCTATAGGAGATTTAATTGACTATATTATTTGATTATTTTAGTTATAAATTAAGTTTTAAGGATATTTTATACCAATATAATGTAAAGCAATAGCTCATCTATCACTAATCTTATTATTAATAGACTATATAAATTTCATTAAATCAAAGATCTAACAAGTAAAAATGTTAGATCTTTTTTTATATAGTTATTATTAATTTTAATTCAATTTAAGTAATATAATTATAAAAAAAATAATATATATTATATGGTATTAAATATACAATAACACTATAATTCAATAAAAGTTAATATTAATACTTTAATTATATAAGGGGGGAAATATGGAACTAGAAAGTATACATGAACCACTAGATGAGTATGCTAATCGGTTGAAAGACGAGCACTCTGAGAATACTAAAGCTTATTTTGAAGATTTAGTATTAAAATCAGGGGTGGATGAAGAGGAAAACAAAAAGACAATAGCACTAATTGAAAAGTACAAAAAAGAAATTGAGCAAACCAGTGCAACACTAAGAAAGATTAGAAGATTAAGAACTTTTTTTATTTTTTTGATACTTGCATTAGGAGCATTTGGTTATTATGTATTTACAGCATGGCAAAGTAAAGAATTCTTAGTCGGAGAAATCCTTGACTTGGTGATTATAGGGGGAGCGGGTGCTTTAATAATAACATTTCTTATAATAATATTTGCAAAACTAAATAAAAGAATTAAACAAAACGAAAAGCATAATAGTAAATTAAAACAATCAATGGATGAAGAAATTAATATCGCTTGGTCACAAATGAGAGAACTAAATGTTTTATTTGATTGGGGAATGCCAGCTGAACTTGTTGAAAAGACATTAAAGATTATTAAAATGGATCCATATTTTGACTCTAAAAGATTTGATTTATTACATAATAGATATAATTTATCAGATAATTCTGATATTACTTCTTCAGTATTATTTGTTCAAAGTGGGGAAATTGTAGGAAATCCATTTGTTATTTGTAAATCTTTAAAACACTATATGGGAAAAAAAGTATATAGTGGATCACTTGAAGTAACATGGTATGAATATAAGCAAAACTCTGATGGAAGCATTGAAGAAGTAAGACATGATCAAACATTGAATGCTTCTGTTGAAAAACCATTTCCTGAATATTTTAATTATTCGTATTTAATATATGGAAATGATGCAGCACCAAATCTTACATTTAGTAGAACATCTGGAAATGCAAACTCATTAAGTGAGAAAAAACTAGAAAAGGTAGTAGCCAAAGGAGAAAAACAACTTAAAAAGAAGGAAGAAAAATCTATTAAAAAGGGTGGAGATTTCACAGCAATGGATGACTCTGCATTTGAAGTATTATTTAATGCCCTTAATAGAAATAACGAGGTTGAATTTAGATTATTATTTACTCCACTTGCTCAAAAGCAAATGGTCAAAATATTAAAAGATAAAACGATTGGATTTGGAGATGACTTTGATTTTTATAAGAATAATAAAATTAACTTAATTGCTCCAAACCATTTAAATAAAGTTGATATAAATACTGACCCTAATAGATATATGCATTATGATTTACAAAAAATCAGAGAAACATTTATCAAATATAACAATGAATATTTTAAATCTATTTATATGGCATTTGCACCAATCCTTTGTATTCCACTATATCAACAAAACAAACCTTTTGAGTATATTTATAAACAAGAATATAATTCCAATGTATCTTGTTGGGAACATGAATCAATTGTTAATGACTTTGATCAATCTAAATTTAAAAATGCATACTCTGATACTTTAAATATTCTAAAAACAAGAATTGTATCAAAGGTAGATGATATGGATTTAGTAGAAGTAAAAGCCCATGGATATCATGGTATAGATAGAGTAGATTATGTCTCTAGAAAGGCTGGGGATGGAAATGTATATCAAGTACCAGTTGAATGGGTTGAATATCTTCCAGTGGAAAAAAGTTCATTCGTTGCAGTTAAAGTTGCCGATAATGTAGATAGAAAGACATACATTAATAAAACAAGCCAAGATAATAATCTTAAAGATTTTATTTTAAAAAGAGCAGGATCAAGTGATAACATCCAATTTAGAAGAAGACTTGTTTCCTATATTACAAAATTAAATATAAGCAATGAAGATTCAAAGATTTTAAACGAATTATTTAATAAAGAAAGTGAGAGTAATTAAAATGGCAAATGAATTAGATGAAATTAAAGATCCCGTTAACAAAGAGGGAAAAGACGTGAATGTTATAGAAAAACAACTTTCAGTAAAAGTAGGATTTGGGTCATTACTTTTTGAAATAATTCTTTGGGTATTGGGATTAATTCCTGGATTAGTATTCTTATTTAAGAAAATAAAAGCAAAAAACTATTTCCAACAATTACAACAAAAAATCCAACACAATGCATCACGCATTGATAATTACTTAGAACAAAGAGTAATGATTCTACAAAACGTTGCAAAGCTTGTTGAGAAGTCAGTTAAAGTAGATAACCAAACATTTACAGGAATTGCAGCTTTAAGAGGTGGCGGAAAAGTATCAAGTGATGAAGAAAGAAATCAAATGGCTAACGAAATAGATGCAAGTTATTCAAAAATTAATGTTGCATTTGAAGCATATCCTGAATTACGTTCACAACATGTAATAGCCGATGCTATGCAACAAAATAGTTACTTACAAAAAGAAATTACAGCTGCAAGGGAAGTATATAATGATACAATAAAACGTTGGAACCAAGATATTTATAAATGGCCAACTAAGATGATAGTTGCAGCAAAAAATAATTTCACAACAAGAATTCCTTTCTCAACATCACAAGAAATTAAAGCAAAATCAAGAGGAGAATTCTTTTGATAGATAATGGAAAAAGATAAATTTGAAGAATTATTAAATAAGGCCAATAATGGAGATGTTACTTCCCAGAATGAACTTGGTAAAATCCTAACTGAAGATGAAAGTGACAAGGAAAAGTGCATTGAGGGATTTAAATGGTTTTTAAAAGCAGCTGAAGCAGGGTATTCAAATTCCCAATTCAATCTAGCATATTGTTACCATAATGGAGTTGGGGTAGATATAGATCATAAAAAATCTATATATTGGTATGATTTAGCTGCAAAACAAGATGATATTGATGCCATTAGATATCTTGCTCTTACTTATCAAGATGGTGAAGATTGTATTTTACCAGATGAAGAATTGTTTAAGAAATATTGCTTACAGGGAATTGAGTTAAATGATCCATTTTGTATGGTTGTATATGCAAAATCTCTTAGTGATGATTTTTGTATAGAAAAAGAAAAATTATTAGAAAAGGCATTTCCTTTATTAGATAAGAATGAAGACCCAATATTATACAGTAATGCTGTCCATTTATTAGCTGTGGCCAAATTACAGTTAGAAGATGAAATTGGTGATAGAGACAGCATAAAGTACTTTAAACTAGCTGCTGATATAGGAAGTACAATTGCAAAAAGAGTATTATGGACACTAAACAAAAGAAAAGAACTAGATATACCAATTGAAACTTTAAAAACATTTTTAATAGAAGCAGCAGAAGATGATGATTTACAAGCAATTTGTTATGCTATAGTTGATAATATCAATGGATATTGTGATTCATTATCAAATCAAGAAATTATCGAAAAATTAACACAATGTGCACAAAATAATATTGAAGAAGCATATTATCCTTTATCTAAATATTTAATTAAAGAAAATAAAATAAACGAAGCAATTGAATTCTTAAAGATGGAAGTAGAAAATGATAATTCAGAAGCTTGCTATGACCTTGCTGAATTATATGTGAAACACTATGAATTTACTAAAGAATTATTGGGTGAAGTAGTAAAATTAATGGTGAAAGCAGATTTACTTGGTAACTTAGAGGCAACATCTTTCTTGGCTAAATTATATAGCACAACATTTAATGATCGTAATACTGCACAAAAATACTATAAAAAGTTATTAGAGCATAATCATAAAGCAGCATTTGTTTTATTATATGAAGAAGCAAGAAATAATAATAATATAAAAGATGAAATTTATTATCTGGAAAAGTTAGAATCTAAAGATTTAAGAATTCTAAAAGAAATAATGCGATTATGTAGGATATCTAAAAACTATACTAAGTATTTGGAAATTACAACCGAAATTGCAAATACAGGTGATGAAGTTGGAATTCTTGAAATGGCAAAAATATATTTTGATGGTGTGGGAGTAAATAAAAATTATGAATTAGCATATGAATGGTTACAAAAAATTCCAAACAATCCACATGCTTTATACATGATAGGTCAAATCTATGAATTTGGATATCTTCACAAGGTTGATTATGAAAAAGCAGTGCAATACTACCAAAAAGCAAGTGAACTAAATCATAAAGAAGCTAAATTAGATTTAAATAAATTTAAAAAAACAATGTTTGGAAAGTGGAAAAAACGATATTAAATAAAGTCGCCATTAATGGCGACTTTATTTATAAACGATAACAAAATTTTTTATATAAGTATAATAATTAAAAAGAGGTTAATTGAACCCTAATTAACGCCCTTAAAACTTGATATAATATTGTTTAACTAAATCACTATAGTATATACATATTAATGATATTCAACGTAAACTACTTTTTTACACTTAGAACAATAATATTCAGTACGATCATCATAAACTCTAACTAATAATCCGTTTTTTCCACAATCTGGACAACTACCCATTTTTTTACCTCCCTTAGTATAATATCTAAATCATCTAAATGCTGGGTTCAAACTAAAAAAGCATTTTGACTAAATTAATTATAGAATTAATCACATAAGAAAAATGTAAAGAAAAGTCGAATATAAATAAAAGATATATTATTTTATACTTTTAGTTCTATAATTACTTTAAACTATCAAATCTAATCTATAAACATAATTTTATAAGTACAATAATATAATAATAACATAATGGATTAATATTTTTAATGAATAAACATGCCGTGTAAACATATAAAATAGGCATTTAATATATAAACACTAATTATTTTAATTAGTGTTTTTTCTTTTTATATAATACAAAAAAATTTAATATTAACTAGTAAATAAACTAATATAATAGGAGTCGTATAACTTGATTAAAGGAAGTAACTGTGGTAATATATATTTCCAATATATAGTTAACTATATTATTTGTTAATTATTAATTGGATTGTGAAAGAAGGAATAGAATGTTTACCCGTCTAATTGAAACATTAGAAATTCAATCATCCGTTGCATCAATAATAATTTCAATTGCTTTAATGTTATTTCTAGGATTCTTATTAACTAGAGTGACAAAGAAATTGAAATTGCCAAATGTAACAGCTTATATCTTTACAGGGATTTTAATTGGTCCCTATGTATTTAACTTTATCCCAACAAAGGTTGTTCAAGGAATGGATTTTATCACTGATATTGCACTTGCCTTTATTGCCTTTAGCGTTGGTGAATTTTTTAAATTATCTGTATTAAAAAAGAATGGTTCAAAAGTGATAATTATTACTGTATTTGAAGCACTTGTGGCATCAAATTTAGTATTTATAGTTATGTATTATATCATTCATTTAAGCTTGGCATTCTCAATTGTTTTAGCTGCTCTAGCTTCAGCTACAGCACCAGCATCAACAGTTATGACAATTCGTCAAACAGGAGCTAAAGGGGACTTTGTTGATACATTATTACAAGTAGTTGCTCTAGACGACGTTGTCGGTTTATTTGCATACAGTATTGCAATTTCAGTTGCATTAGCATCTTCAGCCGGTGTTGGTGGATTAAGTTTTGGTGTAGTTGGTTTACCAATTATCTATAATATTCTTGTACTAATATTAGGGGGTTTCTTTGGTTATTTATTAAAATTATTAATGAATAAAAGAAGTACAGATAACCGTCTAATTGTATCACTTGCTATGATATTTGCGTTTTGTGGAATATGTGCATTAATTGATGTTTCACCACTTTTAGGTTGTATGTCTATGGGTATGGTGTATATTAACATTACAAATGATGATAAGTTATTCAAACAATTAAACTATTTTAGTCCACCTATTTTATTATTGTTTTTTGTTAAATCAGGATTAGGATTTAATTTGGATAGTTTATTTACATTAAACTCTTTTGGTGGAACATCACTATTAGTAATTGGTATCTTATATTTCCTAACAAGAATTATTGGTAAATATTTAGGATCATACTTTGGATGTTTAATTGTTAAGAAGGATAAGGAAGTTAGAAATTACTTAGGACTTGCATTGATTCCTCAAGCAGGAGTTGCCATTGGACTTGCTGCCATGGGAGCAAGAACATTAGGTGGTGAGGCTGGAAATAACCTTCAAACAATTATTCTTGCATCAAGTGTATTATATGAATTAATTGGTCCTGCATGTAGCAAACTTGCATTATACCTATCTAAATCTTATTCAACAAAATTAGAAGATATTGTTCAAGTAAAAGAAGTCAGTGAAACTGGAAAACAAAAAACCCCAGTTGAATTATTAATTGAAAGAATTAATAAAATTCAAGAAGAATTACCAAAAAGAGTCGTTACTCTAAATGTGGAAAACGAAAATGCTTTTACTCAAGCAGCCGAAGAATATTACGGATCATTGAACTATCCAAAAAATCGTCAATTATCCAAAAAATAGAAAAGGAGAATAAAAATGTTTTTAGTAGAAAGTAATGATGCCATTGCCCAACTATTAGGTGAATGGTCAAGTGAAATTGGCTTCTGGTCAATACTCTTTAGAATTTCTTTGTCGGTAATCTTTGCAGGGCTTTTAGGTTATGAAAGAGCAAGAAAACGTCATGCTGCTGGATTTAGAACTTTTATCTTAGTATCTATATCTACATCTAGTGCAATGTTACTTGACGTTTACTTTCAAGGAATTTTAGGTAATGCCCCAATAATATCAGCCGCAATCATTGTTGCATTTTCAATTATTGGAAGCAACTCAATTCTTTTCTCATCAAAAGGACAAATAAAAGGATTAACAACCGCTGTAGCATTACTTGCATCTTGCTTAATAGGATTAAGCATCGGAGCAGGTTTTTATACAATATCTGTAATTGGTTTTATATTTATTCTAATTACATTATCAATCTTTCCAAAAGTTGAAATGTATTTAAAGGATAAATCAAATCATTTTGAAATTCATCTAGAGTTAAAAAATAAAACTAATTTACAAGACTTTGTTGCTGTAACAAGAAAACTTGGAATATTTATTGATGATATTGAATCTAATCCAGCCTATGTTAATTCAGGTTTAAGTGTGTATACAATATCCGTAAGTATTTATAGTAAAGAATTAAAACAATATAAAAAACACTCAGAAATTATTGAAGCTTTAAGTACACTGGAGTATGTAAACTATATTGAAGAAATTAAGTAAAAATTAACACCTATTTTTTATAGGTGTTTTTTTTGATAATAAAATTAATTTTTTACTACTTCAAAAATAAATCAAAATATGTTATAATCATACCATAATGTTCATATAGACTATATTATTTATATTACACAAGGCAAGTAAACAAATTATATTATTATTAAAAACAGTTATTTGCTATTTTATAAAATACTAATACTTGATATACAAATATAATAAGAAAGAGAGAAGAAAGATGCCAAAAAGAAAAAAGACCAATTTTGTCTTAGCATTTTTGATTATTTTATTAGGAGTTGCTGGTATATTTATTGGACAGTTTGTAAGAGACAACAATGTAAACATTGATTTATTTTTAAAAGTGTTTTTAATTGAGTTAGGATTAATTGTCTTATTGTTTATAACTAATTTAATATTAATGAAAGTATTAAAAAATAAAAAATATGACAATAAAAAAATGGAAGAAAGTATATTTAAGAAAAAGAAATTGGCAGAAGAAAATTTAAAAAAATATTATAATTCTATTAGAAAACGTATAAGTATATCAAATATTTATTTTATTATTTTAATATTTCTTTTTATGTCTATATATACATTTATTCCTATTTTAATCGGATTAGAATTTTTTGTTGTATATATGGTTAGTGGATATGTTGTTTATGAAATTCTAGCTAATATTTCAAAACAAAAAATTTATGATGAAAGAATAAATGAAATAACAAAAGAAGAATTTCCAATTTTTTGGGAAATGATGAATAACATTTTAAAAGAATTTAATATAAAAAAACCAATTAAGTGCTATTTGGAACTTGAAAATAATGCTGCCGTTATTGAAAAAACAAAATACAATGAAATTTTTATCGGTTTACCTTTAATTCAAATGTTGAGTGAAGAAGAATTAAAAGGTGTAATTATTCATGAACTATTGCATATTGAACTAAAGCATACAAGTGATTCTTATAATATAGATAAAATGCTTCAAAGATTTGAAAACATTAATGAAGATAAAACCGAATTTTTTGATAAACTCACTAATGTTTTATTAATTCCGATTGGTTTTATCCTTTATTATGATTATGAAACATATAAATATGTCAGTCAAAAGGTAAGAGAAAATGAAGTAGATCATGTAATAAAAGAAAAAGCTAATCCTCAAGATTTTATCAATGGACTTGCTAAAATTGATGTATTTGGACTCTTCTATAATAATGAAGGTAAGTATACTTTCCTTGATGTCTTTAAAAATGATGCACCATGTGAAAACTATTGTGATGTAATATTTGAAAAATTCCTTGATGCTTATTCAAAAAATAAAGAATTATGGAATGATTTAATAGTAAGAAGATTGCCTCAAAGAATCGATTCTCATAACCATTTTAAATATCGCATGGAAATATTAGGTGTCGATAGTTTTAAAATTTCTTTTGAAAATACAATTCCTGAAAAAGATAAATTTGTTGAAAAGGGTAATAAGATTTATGTTTCAAGTATAGATGCATATGAGTATAGTAACTATAGACAATATAATTATGTTCGTCCACTTGATTTAATAACAGATTATGAAACTGAAAAATTTTCAGATAAACCCATTGAAAAATTTTATGTTGCTAATGCATATCGAAGCTTTGGCCAATTAGATAAAGCATTAGAAATTTATAATTCATTACTAGATGAAAGAAGTGAAAGTCCTAAGTTAATTTTTGAAAAAGGGACTTTACTATTAGCTTTATACGATAATGAAGGAATAAATTATATATACAAAGCTATGAAATTACATAAACAATATATTGATAAAGGATGTATTGCTATTGCTGAATATACCTTAAAAATGGGATTGCAAGATGAACTTGAAAAGATAAGAAAGTACATGGATGAACATAGAAACTATATCATGAATGTCCATTATAAGATTTATATTGACCCTAGAGATAAATTTTATCCAACAAAACTAGATCAAAATATTATTAATGAAATAGTTGATTTCTGTAAACAAGACCAGAGAGTTGGGAAAATAATGATTGTAGACAAAAAACTATTTCAAAAAGAAAGATTACCAATTGTTGGAGTGGCTATAGAACAAAAATATCATAATGAAATTAATGATATTATGGAAAGAATTTATGATTATTTATTTGATCAAAGAACTGAAACTTATCTTTTACTTTGCTTATCAACTAATCATTATTATCACAAAAAATTCTTCTATATCAAGAATTCAACAAAATATCTAAAAGTTCAAAAGTAATATAGAGAAATAATATTGTTTAAAAACAATATTATTTCTTTTTTAATAAACAAAATCATTATAAAAGCATAATTTATAAAGGGAGGGATTATAATTAGAAAACCAAATTGTAATAAATATAAGGATAGTAAAATCCCACCATGTAGTGAGTTTTTAGGAAATATTAATCCCATAATTAAAGATGGAAAAGTAATCTTTAGAAATTTAAATAGATTATTTTATTTTATTTCAATAAACCCAGACGATATAAGAATATCACCAAATTATAGAATCAATCTGCAAATTAGCTTACCAAATTATATAATTG
Source organism: Bacillota bacterium (assembly GCA_023410025.1). Classification (GTDB taxonomy): domain Bacteria; phylum Bacillota_I; class Bacilli_A; order ML615J-28; family CAG-698; genus JAEYQM01. Next base: position 13,611 of record JAEYQM010000078.1, on the reverse strand, counting down.
GGTTATTTATTGACTTAATTGAAAAAAATAAAGTTAACTATAATAAGGATATAAAGATACACTCTAATACGAAAATAAATGATTTTATTCATGAGTGTATTAATAATCCAAGAACCAATAACAGTAATTATATATACGCGCTTGAACTAATATATTCCAATACTAATTCAATTTTATCTCCCTTTACATATACATTAAATATTTCATTAAACAATTTTTTAATACTACTCGCAATAAACAGAATTGAAAATAACCCGGGATTATTTTTCTTTAATAACTCCTATATTACTGAAGACGTATTAAATTTTATTTTATCTGAAATTGATATTGAACTAAATTGTTAATTAAACTATATATAATTTAATATAATTAATTAGGAAATATTCATCTAATAAAATTAGATAATTATATTTAATTTCATTAAATGAATATTATAAATACAAAGTTATATAAAATAATACATAAAATACTTTTCCCTTTTTAAGTTTAAATTTATAAAATTAATATATAATATTATTGCAAACCATTTGCAAAACTCTATTTGTAATGGTATAATTAGTTGAAAAAATAAGAGGGAGTATTAATGAAAAAAATAATTTACTTACTAATGATTACCTTAATATCAATATTCACAATCGGATGTGAGAATAAAGTAGATGTTGATATTGTTACAACATCTTATATCGGTTATGACCTTGCTAAAAACATTGCTGGTAATAATCTAATTATTCAAAACATAATGCCATTAGGAGGGGAGTTTCATGACTTTGAACCAACCCCACAAAATATTAGAGCAATTAATTATTCACGTTTATTTATCTTTTTAAGCCTTGATTTAGAACCTTGGGTTAAAAACAACATTAAACAACAAAACTCATTAAATTTATCAGAAAGTTATGAGATTGATGAACATCATGACCATGGAGATAATAACAATGAAGATAAAGATCATGACCATGATTTAGATGATGATCATGATCACTCAACCCTACATTTTTGGACAGACCCAATTGTTTATTTACAATTAATAAATGTAGTACTTAATCGTATTATTGAAATTGATCCAGGTAATGCAGAAATGTATAGAAATAAAGCTAATATCTATACTAAGAGGATTAATGAATTACATACAGAAATGGATACTTTTATGTTAGATAAATGGGATAGCCAAATTTTCCTTGCTGGACATAACTCAATGAGCAATTTTGCTGAAAGATACCATTTAGATATTAGATCAATTATTAAAGATTACAAACCAAATGCTGATCTAACTGGACCACAACTTACAAGTTTTAAAGAAGAAATTATAGCTGATGATATTCACTATATATTTACTGAAGAACTAGTAGAGCCAAGAGTAGCAAATAAATTAAAAGAAATATTAGAAGCCCAAAATTATAGCTTAACACTTTTAGAACTACATGGTTATCATAATATTTCCCAAAATCAATTTAAAGAAGGGATAACATATGCAGATTTATTCAGGCAAAACATTATCAACATCAAACATGCTCTCAGCAATTGAAGTAAATGATGTTACTGTAAATTATGGTAAACATACAGCATTAAGAGATGTAAGTTTTAAATTAGATAAAGGTTCATTACTTTATGTAGTAGGACCAAATGGAAGTGGAAAAACTACCCTTATAAAATTACTAGTTGGTTTAATTAATCCTACTCATGGAAAGGTTAGTTTAAATAGTGACAGTGTAGGTTATCTTCCTCAAAAACTAAACCATGGACAAAATTTCCCAATTACAGTTAAAGAAGTAATATATAGTGGATTTAAAAAACAAAGTTTAGTAATGTTGGAAGAAACTATGAAATTAATAAAAGAGTGGCTTGAAAGAATGGAAATTTCCCATTTATTAGATAAATTGATGTCTAACCTCTCAGGCGGCGAACAACAGCGTATATTTTTGATTAGAGCGCTTATTAACAATCCTGACGTATTAATTATGGATGAACCAACAAGTGCATTAGACCCGAAATTTCGACGTCATTTTAACGAATTAATCGACAAGTTACATCAAGATGGTGTTACCATTGTTTATGTAACTCATGACCTATATGACAAAGCATCAGAAAATGCTAAAGTTATCTATATTGATCAAACAGTTAAATACTTTGGTAATTTCCATGAATTTTTAGATAAGAATAGGGGTGAACTTGATGTTTGATTTCTTTACTGAAGAATTTATGCAGTCAGCCCTATTATTAGGTTTGTCTCTAGCAATTGCAGCTGCCTTTTTAAGTCCTTATCTAGTATTAAGTCATCAAGCAATGATTGCTGATGGAATGGCTCATATATCCTTTACAGGAATTGCCATTGGATTATTACTATCAACTCAACCTTTATATTTTGCAATTCCATTTGCAATTCTAGCATCAATTACTATAACATTTCTTGCTGAAAAGGGGAATTTACAAAACGATGCAGCAATAAGTGTCGTCTCCGCCTTTTCACTAGCCATAGGTATTATAATCATTAGATTATTTAAAGGATTTAATCGTTCAATAGAATCTTTATTAGTTGGTAGTATCCTTACGGTTATGAAATCAGAACTAGTTTTACCGATGATATTAATGACAATTACAATTGTATTTGTAATCTTATGTTATCGTCCATTACTAGCAATGACATATGATCCAGAATATGCAAAGTTTACTGGTGTCAGAACTAACCTATTGAGATATGGTTTATCAATCCTAACAGCTGTATTTGTTGTTGTTGGTGTTAAAACTGTGGGTATTTTACTTATCTCTGCTTATACAGTATTCCCATCATTAATTGCTGGTCAATTCTCTAGAAGTTTTAAATATACTTTATTTGGAGGAGTAATAACAGCAGTTATATCTACATTTATTGGTATAACCATATCATATCATTTAGATATTCCCCCTGGTTCAACAATAGTTGTTGTTTATTCATTCGGTTTGGTTCTAGCATACGCTCTAAAGAAAACACTAAGGAGGGATTAATATGCGTCAAACTAAATCTCGTCAAATGATATCAGATGTTTTTAATAAAACCGATGAATTGATGAGTGCTGAAATGGTTAGCAAAAAGATTAATGACAAAGCCATTAATCTCTCAACAATATATAGAACTTTAGAGTTATTTTTAAAACAAGGGATAATATCAAAAAGTGTTATAGATCATACTGCTTATTATTATAAGGTAAATCATAACCATCATCATTATATGATTTGCCTATCTTGTCATAATAAACTAGAACTTGATTGTCATCTTGATGAATTAACTGAAGAAGCAGCACAAAATAAAGGCTTTAAAATTACTCAACATGACTTAACAGTATATGGATATTGTGAGAAGTGTAGTCAATAAAAAAATCTTTAGGTAAACCTAAAGATTTTTTTTATATTAATTACGAATTATATAATCAAAGGCTGTTAGTGCTGCTACTGCTCCAGAACCCATTGATATAATAATTTGTTTATATGGTGAATTAGTACAATCACCAGCTGCAAATAGTCCAGGAATATTTGTATTACCCTTTACGTCAACAATGATTTCACCCATCCTATTCTTTTCTGGTAAATCAAGCCATGTTGTATTAGGTACTAAACCTATTTGTACAAACACACCTTGTAGTTCAACATGATGTTCAGCTCCAGTTGACCTATCAATATAAGTAATACCATTTACTTTATCTGTTCCTGTAATTTCTTTTGTTTGTGCATCCTTAACAACAGTTACATTTGGTAAACTATATAATTTATCTTGAAGAACTTTATCAGCTTTAAGTTCAGGTAAGAATTCTAAAACTGTTACATGATTACAAATACCTGCTAAATCAATTGCAGCTTCAATTCCAGAGTTACCTCCACCAATTACGCTGACATCTTTTCCTTTAAATAATGGTCCATCACAGTGAGGGCAATAAGCAACGCCTTTGTTTTTAAACTCAGCTTCGCCAGGTACATTAACATTACGCCAACGTGCTCCACTTGCTACAATTACTGTTTTACTCTTTAGAATTGTACCATTATCTAAATATACTTCAAATAATTCATTTTTTTCAACCTTTGAAACCAATTGTGATTTCATAATATCAACATTATATTCTCTAACATGGTTTTCTAAGTCTTTACCAAGCTTAGGTCCTTCAGTATGAGTAACACTGATTAAGTTTTCAATACTTAAAGTATCTAATACTTGACCACCCATCTTTTCAGCAACCAATCCTGTCTTAATACCTTTTCTGGCAGCATAAATTGCTGCACTTGCTCCAGCAGGACCCCCACCAATTACTAATACATCAAATACAGGACGATTAGTAATTGTAGTAGAAGATGTTGAACCTAGTTTTTTAAGGATATCAGTAACTTCCATTCTACCACTTTCAAAAAATTCATTGTTTAGGTAAACTGAAGGAACTGACATAATTTCCTTAGATTCAACTTCATCCTTAAACATTGCTCCATCAACCATTGTATGAGTAATATTAGGATTAATAACACTCATCATGTTTAATGCTTGAACAACATCTGGACAGTTATGACAAGTTAAGCTTACATAGGTTACAAATTCATGTTTACCTTTTAAGTTTTTAACTGCATCAATTGTAGATTGATCAAGTTTTAAAGCTCTACCGCCAACTTGAAGAATAGCAAGAACCAATGAAGTAAATTCATGGCCTAAAGGAATACCTGAAAAAATAACTCCTGTATCTTCATTTTTACGATTAATACTAAAACTAGGAATTCTTTGGAAATTTCCTTTCTCAACAGATATTTTATTAGTTAGAGAAGTAATTTCATTAATGAACTCTTCCATTTCTTTAGAAGATTGATCATTACCTAATCCTAATTTAATAGTAATCTCATTTTCTAATAAACCTAAATAGTTTTTTAGTTGCTCTTTGATTTCTAAATCAAGCATGGTACACCTTAAATTTTACCAACTAAATCTAGACTTGGTTTTAAAGTTTCTTTTCCTTCTTCCCATTTAGCAGGACATACTTCATTTGGATGTTTTCTTACGTATTGAGCAGCTTTAATTTTATTAATTAAAGTGTTAGCTTTACGTCCAATACCACCAGCATTAATTTCTAATGCTTGAACAACACCATCTGGATCAATAATGAATGTTCCTCTTTGAGCAAGACCAGTTTCTTCTTCTAGAACATCAAAGTTTCTTGAAATAACATGAGTTGGATCACCAATCATAATATATTCGATTTTCTTGATAGCTTCTGAATGATCATGCCATGCTTTGTGTGTGAAATGAGTATCTGTTGATACTGAATATACTTCAACACCTAAATCTTTTAATGTTTTATATTCACCTTGTAAGTCTTCAAGTTCAGTAGGACATACGAATGTGAAGTCAGCAGGATAGAAGCATACAACGCTCCATTGACCTTTAAAGTTTTCATCACTTACTTCTATAAATTTACCGTTTTGAAAAGCAGTTGCTTTAAAAGGTAATATTTGTTTTCCAATTAATGACATATAATTAAACCTCCATAATTTTTTTGTTTTGTGCTCATTATTATTAATTTGCACTACTTTTATATTTTATGCAATTTATTAAAATAAATCAAATATTATGCTTTTTAATAATTATTTTTAAAAATAAAGCAAATTATTATTTTTTTTAAATCAATATATTATAATAAAAAAATCTTATTAAGGAGGAAGACAATATTTGCAGAAATTATAAGAACATCGAAAAAGCTTCTCTTGTTAAAATGTATAAAATAACAAAGAATTCTTTGCAAGTTAAATATAAGAGACAGTCATTAATTCATGAATTCAAACTTTTTAATATAGTATATGAAATTTACAGTAGCTTAGTAAAATGTGCTAAGAAAGGAAGAGGATTATTTAGGGAAATTGAAAAAATTTAAATATACATATGACACAATAATAAATAGTATGATATAATTATTATATACTAGTTTATTATTGTGTCTTTTATTTTGCAATAAACTACTTACTTCATTAATTTTAAAAACATCAATAAATTATAAAAGGTTGATTTGTGCAAAGACTTTAAAATACTGTTACCATTTTTATAAAACAGCTAGTAATAATAATTTTTTAAATGATAATGGAGGAAAAGGAAATGGATGTACCAGGGTACAATATTGATGGTGGTGTAATTTTAAGGCGAATTGGTGTTACTTTTTTTGTATCATATTTGTATTACAAATTTATTGATAAAAAACATTTAGCTTGGAAAAGTATCCAAACAAAAGAAATGAGAATAACGAATATTGAAAAATCAAAAAAATATCATTATGTTTGGCTTGAATATGTGTTAGATAGGAATGAGAGAAATTTAGACACAAATACTCTTGGGATAAAAGGTCTTGATGTAAAGAAAATGGCTGCAAAATTACTAGAACTTTATGAAATTGCTATGAAGTAACAGAGGTGGAAAAAATGAATTATGATGAAGTTTTTTTAAAAGATTATTTAAAACATTTTTTAGGCCAAATCAAAAATGAGAAGTTTAAGGATAAATATATTGATAGTTTTCCAGATAAACTATATAGATTTAGGAAATGTAATAATTATAACTTTGAAAGTATAGATCAAAGTTATATTAGACTTTCAATTCCAAGTGAATTTTCGGATGCGGCTGATTCAACAATAAAATTTAATTTTGAAAATAATAAAGCCGATGTTGCTGAAATATTCCTTGAATGGGCACCATATATTATGAAAAATAAAAGTTCTAAAACAAAATACGGAAATGTATATTCTGATATTAATACAAACAAGAAAATTGTTTTTGAATTTAAACAAAAAATTTATGATGATTCGTCAATTGTTAATTATGATAAAGTTAGGCAAATACTATTATCTAAGGGTGTAAAAAAAGATCAAGTTAATTTATTTATTTCTAAACTAGAATTATTGATTGGATCAGAGGCCTTCAAGACGCTTTCCGAACAACAATATCAAGACTTTTATAATAGAGTATCAAATATTAGAGATACTTATTATGTTACATGTTTTACTAATTCCTATGAAAATAACAATCTTTGGGAAACCTATGCAGAAAAATATACTGGTTATTGTATAGAATATGATTTTAATGAAGAAATTAAAAAAAATATAAAAGAAATTTTATTTGGTTTTGCTCCAATGCTATATGGAGATAAAAGAAGCATTAATTTTGTAGATTTATTTCAAATGGCTAAAAATAAGTACTGCGGAGAAAAACTGGATACAAATAAACTTAATGAGTTAGATGTATTAATGCATTTACATGCTAGAACTAAAGACATTACATATAGTCAGGAAAGAGAATGGAGGTTTTACAAGAAAAAAGAAAGTATAGAAAATAGAAAATTCAATTTCCCTTTTATTAGTAGGATTATTTTAGGTAAAGATATAAAACCAAGGAATAAGGCGCGTATAATAAATCTTGCAAAAAAATATAAATTTGAAGTGCATCAACAAAAATTTAATAATTTAATATCTAAATTTTGGTATGAAAAAATATATCCTTTAAGTTAATTATGAAAATAAATGAATATACAAATAAAGTGAATACTAGAAGTTCTATTAAGAATTGTAAGTATTCCTTTTTTAAAAAGTTTTCATTTATAGTATGAACACACTTAATACATTAAATTAATTTTTATGATATAATATTTATATAATATTAGGAAATCTTTTTATTTATAAAAAATAAAAGATTATATATACTATAAAATATGGAGATAATTATGAATCAAATTAAATTAAAAGTAAATAATGCTCGAGATTTTTATAATAGTGGTTATACTAAAGATTTAGATTTTAGAATGCATTCTTTAAATAAATTAAAAGAAGCAATTTCTAAATATGAAAATGAAGTATTAGAGGCTTTAAATAAGGATTTAAATAAAACCCCATATGAAGCCTTTATGACTGAATTTTGTATGGTCTTAGATGAAATTAAATATATTTCCAATAACTTTATGAAATGGGCAAAACCAACTAAAGTTAAAACACCAATAACTCAATTTCCAGGAAAAAGCCTAATCTACAAAGAACCATATGGAGTAATTCTTATAATGAGTCCATGGAATTATCCATTCTATCTAACAATTGCTCCATTAATTGGGGCAATAGCAGCGGGAAATACCGTAATTTTAAAACCATCAAATTATTCACCAAATACTTCACTTGTTATTGAAAAAATTATTAAAGATACTTTTAATGAAAATTATGTATCAGTAGTATTAGGAGGTAGGGAAGAAAATACCGAATTATTAAATCAAAAATTTGATTATATCTTCTTTACTGGTAGTACTAATGTTGGGAAAGTGGTTATGGAAAAAGCCAGTGTCCATCTTACACCAATTAGTCTAGAACTTGGTGGAAAAAGTCCTTGTATTGTTGATAAGGATGCAAATTTAAACCTAGCTGCAAAAAGAATTGCTTGGGGTAAATTTGTTAATGCTGGGCAAACCTGTGTAGCCCCAGATTATATATTAGTTGATGAAACGGTAAAAGAAGAATTCATAAATTATTTATCAGTTCATGTTCATAACTTATATGAAGATAGTTTTGAAAAAGGACTATTCCCAAAAATGATTACAAAACACCATTTTGATAGAGTCTTAGGTTTAATTGAACAAGATAAAGTAATATATGGTGGAAAAACTAAAGATCAAGTTATATCACCAACTATAGTAAGTGCAGACTTTAATGATTTAGTCATGAGTGAAGAAATCTTTGGTCCAGTACTTCCAATTATTACTTATAAGAACTTAGATGAAACTATTAAATTACTTCAAAACAAACCAAGACCTCTTGCCCTATATTTATTTACGGAAAATGAAGAAGTAGAGAAAAAGGTGATAAGAGAACTAAATTATGGTGGCGGTTGCATTAATGATGTAATTGTCCACTTAGCAACTCCATATATGCCATTTGGTGGAATAGGCAACAGTGGTATGGGTGGATACCATGGTAAATTTAGCTTTGATACATTTACACATTTAAAAAGTGTTTTAAAAAAATCAAATAAATTAGATATAAATTTACGTTATCCTCCATATACTAAAGATATAAAAATCTTAAAAAGATTTTTCAAATAAGCATTAGCGTTGCAAAATATTTAAATTTTTGATATAATAAATTCATACGTAGGAGGTATAATTATGAAAAAATTAGTTGAGTTATTAAATCGTCAAGTAGCCAATTTAGGTGTACTTTATGTGAAATTACACAATTTCCATTGGTTAGTAAAAGGACCACAATTTTATCAATTACATCAATTATTTGAAAACTTATATGATGAAGTAACAGAAAAATTTGACGTAGTTGCTGAAAGAGTTTTAATGTTAGAAGAAAAACCAGTAGCTACATTAAAAGAATTCTTACAAGTTGCGACAATTAAAGAAGCAACAGGAACTGAAACTATGGTAGCAATGATTGAATCAGTTATATCTGACTTTAAATTATTAGAAAAAGAAATGACAGAAGGAATCAAATTAGCACAAGATTTAAGTGATGAAGTAACTGCTGATATCTTAATTGGTATGGTAGCTGATCTTCAAAAACATTTATGGATGCTTAAATCAGTTTTAAAATAGTAAATTTGGATAAACTTCTAAATAGGATTTAATCCTTTTTAGAAGTTTTCTTTTTATCTTAAAATAGATTTTAAATTAAAATAGTTAATTGAATTTGCATTTTTAATTTATATGGTATAATAAAAAAAACTGGGGAGGAAATATGAAAGTAATAAAACGTAATGGACATGAAGAAATGTATACAAACGAAAAAATATATAATGCAATCTTTAAAGCATTTAAAAGTGTAGGGATAGAAAATAACAGTATTGTATTAGAATTAACAAATATTGTTGAGGAAAAAATTAAATTACTAAAAGTTGATAGTATTACAATTGAAGATATTCAGGATCTTGTTGAAAAGACATTAATGGAAAACCAACATTACGAAGTGATGAAATCATATATTCTATATAGAGATCGCCAAAGTCATAAACGTGATTATAGGGATAATATAATCAAAGATTTAGAATTACAATCAATAAAGCCAGTCCTTCGCCAAATTATTCATGACTTCCATGAAGATAATTATGATTTAAAACATTTATATCAAAAATATATGTCATTTAAAAAACCTAATATGACAGTAAATGAAAAACTTGATTTAATGATTAAAGCAGCTGTTGAATTAACAACTCAAGAAGCACCCAAATGGGAATATATTGCTGGAAGACTTTTAATGTTTTCTTTTGAAGAAAACTTAAAACCAAAATTAATAAATTTAAACATTAATAATTTATATGAAAAGATTAAATATCTTACTGATAAGGGATTATACGGAAAGTATATCCTTGAAAATTATACTGAAGATGACATTAACAAGGCAAGTAAATTAATTGATGAACAAAGAAATAATTTATTAACATATAGTTCTTTAGATTTACTACTTAAAAGATATGTAATATATAATCATGAACTAGAACCACTAGAAACAGTTCAAGAGATGTTTTTAGGAATAGCTTTACATCTTGCTATGAAAGAAAAAGATAGATTTACTTGGATAAAGAAATTCTATGATGTTTTAAGTAAACTTGAAATTACAGTAGCAACTCCAACCCTATCCAACTCTCGTAAACCATTCCACCAATTATCAAGTTGTTTTATTGATACTGTTCCTGATTCATTAGACGGAATCTATCGAAGTATTGATAACTTTGCAAAGGTATCAAAACTAGGTGGAGGTATGGGACTATACTTTGGTAAAGTAAGAAGTAATGGTTCAAGCATTAGAGGGTTTAAAGGGGTAGCTGGTGGAGTAATTCGTTGGATAAAACTAGCAAATGACACAGCAATTGCTGTTGACCAATTAGGTGTACGCCAAGGGGCAGTAGCAGTTTACTTAGACGTATGGCATAAAGATATACTAGACTTCTTACAACTTAAAACCAATAATGGCGATGATAGAAGAAAAGCCCATGATATCTTCCCAGCTGTATGTTATCCTGATTTATTCTGGAAAACGCTAAGAGATAATATTAATGGTGACTGGTATTTATTTGACCCATATGAGGTATTAAAAATAAAGGGTTATGCCTTAGAAGATTCATATGGTGAGGAATGGGAAAGAAAATACCAAGAATGTATTAATGATTTAAGAATTTCTAGGCAAGTTGTCCCTATTAAAGAAATAATTCGTTTAATAATTAAATCAAGTGTTGAAACAGGAACTCCATTTACATTTAATAGAGATCATGTAAATAGAATGAACCCTAATAAACATAAAGGAATAATCTATTGTTCTAATCTATGTACTGAAATTGCTCAAAACATGAGTGAAATTAGTCTAGTAAGTAGAGAAATTAAAACAATAGATGGAGAAACCGTTGTTGTTCAAGTGACAAAACCAGGGGACTTTGTCGTATGTAATCTTGCTTCCCTAGCATTAGGTAATATTGATACAAATGATGAAGCATATTTAAGTGATGTTGTGAAAACAACAATTAGAGCCTTAGATAATGTAATCGATTTAAACTATTATCCACTACCATATGCTGAGGTTACAAATTCAAGATATCGTCCAGTTGGACTTGGTGTAAGTGGATATCATCATATGCTTGCAAAGAACTTAATAAGTTGGGAGAGTCAAACTCATTTAGATTATGTTGATAAAGTATTTGAAATAATAAATTATGCAGCCATTGAAGGAAGTATGGAAATAGCCAAAGAAAAAGGAAAATACCCATATTTTACTGGGTCTGATTGGGATAATGGTAAATATTTTAATATTAGAAACTATAATTCACCTAAATGGCTTAAACTAAAAGAAGAAGTTAGAATAAATGGAATGAGAAATGGCTATTTAATCGCTATTGCTCCTACTTCATCAACTTCAATAATTGCTGGAACTACAGCTGGACTTGATCCAATCATGCAAAAATTCTTTTTAGAAGAAAAGAAAACCGGATTAGTTCCTCGTGTAGCACCAGATTTAAATGATCAAAACTACTGGTTATATAAATCAGCTCATACAATCAATCATGAATGGACTATTAAAGCCTGTGGTATAAGAAGTAGACATGTCGATCAAGCACAATCACTAAATATTTATATTACAAATGATTATACATTTAGAATGATTCTTGATTTATATATCTTAGCCTGGGAAAAAGAAGTAAAAACATTATATTATATTCGTAGTAAAGCTTTAGAAGTAGATGAATGCGAAGCATGTTCATCATAGGAGGGAAATATGGAAGAACTAAAGAGAAAACAATTATTTAATCCTGATGGGGATATTGAGATAGTAAAAAGACAAATAGTTGGTGGAAACACAACTAATCTAAATGACTTCAATAATATGAAGTATAGTTGGGTAAGTGAATGGTATAGACAAGCAATGAATAATTTCTGGGTACCTGAAGAAATCAATTTAAATTCCGATGTTGCTGACTATAGAAAACTTTCAAAAGAAGAAAAAACAGCTTATGATAAAATATTATCTTTCTTAATTTTCTTAGATAGTATTCAAACTGCCAATTTACCAAGTTTAGCTTCATACATTACAGCCAATGAAGTTAATCTATGTATTAATATTCAAACATTCCAAGAAGCATTACACTCACAAAGTTATGGATATATGTTAGATACTATTTGTTCACCAGATGAAAGAAATAATATCTTATATCAATGGCGTGATGATGAACATCTATTAAGAAGAAATAAATTCATTGGTGATTTATATAATGAATTCCAAGAAAAGAAAGATAAATTTTCACTTGTAAAGACTTGTATTGCTAATTATATATTAGAGGGTGTATATTTTTATAGCGGATTTATGTTTTTCTATAATTTGGGTAGAAATAATAAAATGTTAGGTTCTGCTCAAGAAATAAGATATATCAATAGAGATGAAAATACTCATTTATGGTTATTTAGAAATATTTTATTAGAACTTAAAAAAGAAATGCCTGAATTATTTACTGAAGATAAGATTGAAATCTATAGAAACATGATTAAAGAAGGCGTAGAACAAGAAATTGCATGGGGTCATTATGTAATAGGGGATAATATTCCAGGATTAAATAAAGAAATGGTAACTGACTATATTCGTTATTTAGGAAACTTAAGATGTCGTGGATTAGGATTTGAACCATTATATGAAGGATATGAAACAGAACCTGAATCAATGATTTGGATAAGACAATATAGCAATGCTAACCTTATTAAAACTGACTTCTTTGAAGCAAAAAGTACAGCATACGCAAAAAGTTCAGCATTAGTTGATGATCTATAAAAATTTATTGATAATTTATTTATAAAGTAATATAATATGAATGTATCCGGTGGAGGTTAAAATGAAAAAAATAGTAATTTTCGTATTTTCTTTACTCATAATAATCCTTAGTGGATGCACTAAGAAAAATAACTTTGTAAATAAAAACCTAACAAATGAAGAAAAATTAAAAATTTTAAATGATATTAAATCACCAAATAATGATTTATTAAAAATGGATATTATTTTAAATAATTCAATCTTAGATAGTGATGAACATGCTAATATAAGTCTAACTTCTTATACTTACTTAAAAGATAGTGATTCATTTTATGAATATCTTGAAAGTAGTAT
>JAEYQM010000072.1 GCA_023410025.1 Bacillota bacterium | reverse complement strand
AGACATTTAACAGTAAACATTAATTAAATTATTGACATTAATAGTTTAACTATGTTAGAATACAAATACACAGCATTTGGTACACCAATAAGTAATAGTTCAAATTATGAAGGTATTTCTAAAGATTTATTTGAAAACAATATTTACATTTACAAAGGATATTGTTATGATGTTGAGACGGGACTATATTACTTAAACTCAAGATATTATGATCCAGAGGTAGGAAGGTTTATTTCTCCTGATGATATTAGTTATTTGGATCCTGATAGTATTAATGGATTAAATCTATATGTGTATTGTAGTAATAACCCTGTAATGTATTATGATCCAACTGGACATTGGCTTGATACGGTTATAGATATTATTTCTATATGTTGGAGTTTTAATGATTTTATTGAAAATCCATCTTGGAAAACCTTTAGTTGGTTAGTATTGGATTTTGCATTTGCGGTGATACCTTTTCTAACAGGAAGTGGAGGATTAAAAGCATTAAATAATTTAGATGATATTAAAGATTTGTCTAAAATAACCACAAGTCCAGATGATATATATATGTTAGGTCAGACTATGAAGGTAAGAGTGATCCCTGAAGCTATAAATTTAGGTGTTAATTGGTATCAAGGCTTTGATTATTACAATGATATAGCAAAAGGTAGTAAAAAACTAGCCAATTTATATGGATATTTAGATAATATTAAATTCATAGCATTGAAATCTTTATCCGGAGCCAAATTTATAGATTTGGGATTTGATGCAGCACGTGTAGGAGAAAAATTTTTGACCCTGAGTAGATTCACGATTTATTCAGAGAGATTTGTAGCAAATACATTTAGAATAAAGAATCTTGTGAGAGGAGTATATCGATTATTAGATAAATTTTAAGCATGGATAAAATCGAAAGAAAATTCATTTGTTCATTAAAATTTTTGGAAGAACAGTTAGATTTTGCATATGAATCAATTAATACTAACTTAACAAAAAAATTTAGTTATAAAAATAAATTTGGCGAAATTACCTATTCTGTTGTTATTGAACAAACGGATTATATTATTGAATTATATATATCAATCGGTGGATGGAAAAAAGTAATTAATGTTAATGACGAGTATTCAAAATTAAACAAAAAAAGAAAAATAATAGACACATTTTTTAGTACATCATATTTTAGAAAAGTTGCTGCCATAATAAAAAACCAAATTGAATTAACTGGTAAAATATATGGTTTAAATATTAAGCAGGAACTAAATTAAATTTTATTTATATTATTTTTAAAGAAATAATAAAGATATTAAAAGAGACAATGTTAAAATTTACATTTCGTTTTTTTAAATTTGTATATGACTTTTTGTAAAAATGATTAAATTTTCACTTTAGATTTAAAAGCTTTTAATAGTATGAATCACCATTTGCATATAACGAAATGGTGATTTTTTATTATAAAAACTAAATTTTATTTAAATTTTAAATGATATATGCTGATGGTTATAGTATAGTATTCGTGCTCTAAATGCATTAAAATACTTATTTTCTAACCCAATCTTTAAAACACAAGTGTGTATTTTATTAATAAATTGCTAAAATTTAATATAATTTTTACATACTATTATTAAGACCCAATTTATCATTTTGTAGGAAAAAATCAAATTGATTACTTATACAACGAATATACTTACAAATAATCAAAATAAAGATATTATTACAAGTGGTTAATAATCTATGTTCAAAAAACTATTTCTACTAAATATAATAAATTACATTAAAAGTAAAGTTATCATGATGTCAATAATTTATTAAGTAGTATGCCTTCTACTTTAACTCATAAATTAGGAATTGATTCTGAAAATAAGATGATTTATACACATGTTTATTCAAATATTATAAAAGATAGATTAGAAAGAATAGTAAGCACTGATTTTACAGAAAATGAACCATTATATAGATTCTTATATGAAGGAAGTAATAAATTTTTTCAAAGTAGTATACTAAAGGGTGAAGATACCTTTAATCTTACATGAGAATGAAGAAGATTAAAGAAATATGGGAACATTGAATATATTTATGACAAGAATGGTATTAGAATAGGTAAAAAAATAAATACAGCTACTTATAAGTATATTGTTTAAGATAGTAAGATTATAAAAGTAATTAAAACAATAGGAAACAATGCAACTAGTATTGATTATCATTTTGATGAAAGGGGACAAGTAGTTGGTTTTAACTTTAAACTAAATGAATACTTATTTGTAAGAGATTTAACAGGAAACATTAATTAAATTATTGACATTAATGGTTTAACTATGTTAGAATACAAATACACAGGATTTGGTACACTAATTAGTAATAGTTCAAATTATGAAGGTATTGCTAAAGATTTATTTGAAAGCAATATTTATATTTACAAAGGATATTGTTATGATGTTGAAACTAACCTCTTTCTTGTAACCTCTCGCTATTATAGTCCTGAATTAGGAAGATTTATCCAACCTTCAGATGTATCAAGTTTAAATCGATCAAGTATTAATGGACTTAACTTATATAGTTATGCGAATAACAATCCAATTGGAATTGCTTATAGTAGTTCTGGCTTTGCTGTAAGTGCAAATGGTGGAATGGTAAAATCTATTGACTTATCTGTTGGTGGTGGATCAATGTCTGGAAGTGGGTTTGGTGGTTCAACCTCTATTCCTAGAAATATGCCACCTGTACCTGGATGGCTTAAAATAGCATCATCAATTTCAGATCCGCTTACTTCTTTTGTCGGTCCAATTAGAACGGCTATATATGCCTTTACAACAACTGGTTTATGGGATTTAATGCGCCTAGATGGTGTTGATGAATTACCTGGAAAACTATCAAAATCAATGAAGATTGCAGGATATGGATTGGCAATATTTAACGCTGGTGTTGTAGGGTATGAAAAATATGCTTCTGGGGCAAGCAATATTAGTGCATTGGCAGGAGCAGGGATTAATGCTTGTATAGGAATCGGATCAATTCATGTAGCAACTTTGGCTGGTAGTTTTGCAGTAGGATTATTATCCGCAACAGCTTTATCTGGTGGATGGATTATTCTTCTAAGTGCCGGAGCTGCATTTTTAGTAGGTACTGCTGCCAATCATCTATTAACAAAATTAGAAATTGGTGGTAATACAATAGAAGGACATTTGAATAATTTTGTAGATTGGTTAATATGGTGGGATTAATATGAAAATTGTTATTTTAAGAAGATATTGTGTAATAAATGTACTTTTTTGCATTTCAATGTTAATTTGTTTTTTTGTATCGTTCATTAATTATTTTGATGATAATATTAAGTTACTACCCAGTATTGCTGGAACATTAGGTTTTTTTTCTTTATCATTATTCTGGTTTTCGATGATTTTGCGCAATTATTTACAAATTATTTCATTCAAAAAAGATGGTATCTATTCTAATAAAGGATTCAGAAAGTATATGCATTTTGAATATAATAATGTAAAAGGGATTAAGATTGTTACATTTGATTGCCCACCTAAATTTGAAATAGGTGCTAAAATAAGAGGTGTTGATAGTATTTTATCTGCGCCTAAAAAATCACCTAGAAAATGGGTAGTTATAACAGATGGTAGAGAAAATGATAATCTTTATAATTATAATTCATATCTAGTTCCAATAAGACCTCATATGGTAATTAAAACTGAACATTCTACTAAAAAGGAAAAGATGTTAATTGATTATCTAAAGTGTAATGTTGAATATTGCACAATATCTTTAGAAGAAATGACAAAATTTACACCAAAAACAAAGAAATTATAAACTAATAAAACATAGAATTTAGACACTAACCACTTTGCTGGGTAAAACCAATAAGGTGGTTTTTCATATGTAAGCTAAGTATCCTAGTTACTAAATATTGACGTGTGATGCAAAGTGAAGCACGTCTTATCCCGTTTCCGGTTTTTATAATTTTTTAAAACTTTTTTTCATTATGACCCCGACACTTTGATAGTTTAATGTCCGTAACTATTGAAGGAGGAATTTTATGAGTAAAGAAAAAGTTATAGAAATTAAGATTAATGATGTTACTTATATTGTGTCTGAAGTAAATAGAAATGATGATCACTTAAGAGAAATGATTATAAATATACTCATAGAAATATTAAAACATGAGCAAAAAAATAAATAATATGATAAAACCCGAGTTTGCCACCTGGGTGTAGAAAAAGGAGTCTGATTTTGACTCCTTTTCTTCCAAAAACGCTTGATTTTAGTCATTTTTGCTTGTTTTTTAATGATTTTATATGTTTTTAAATATTTTATTTTGGTAAAATTATGTACCTATATTATATACCTATTAGTAAAATATTATATAACTTTTATACTAGTTTTTATATTTAATAGTTCCATTTTCTTAAATAATTTCAATGGTATATTTATATTAAAACTATTAAGTATTAATTTTAAATCTTTATCATCTATATCATTAAATCTGTAGTATCCATTAGTTATTTCATATACAGTCCATTTATTAAGCGCTTCTTGAATTCTTGCTCCACTTAATCCCGTAACCCATTTATTTTCAACTTCAAGTTTAATATGATTTACTACTTTATTTTGAATGATTCTAATGATTATTAATGATAATAAACAAATTAATAAATGAGCATTTATATGTTCGTTAGTTCTTACATACATCGGTCTTGTCTCTAAATCACTTTTCATTACTCTAAATTGATCTTCAATTCTTGAAAGTCCATGATAAGTATCTATAACTTTTATGTCATCCATATCTAGTTCGCTCGTAACTATTTGATAATATCCAAATGATTCCTTAAATTTATTTATTTTATCTATATCAAGTAAAGCTTTTAAGTCTTTAGAATTTAATATTTCACCTGTTTTATCGTTTATTAATTCTTTCTTTAAAAACTTTCTTAAACTACAAGATTGACTTTTTGTGATTCTAAAGTTTTCAGGATTCTTGTGAAGCTTTTCAATAAAATCTAAGAAAGATTTATTTTCATGCATTTGTTTTTCATAAAACTTCTTACTAAAATATACAACTACTTTTTCAGTTATATCTTTCTTTTCATCTCCAACTTTAACTTTTCTTTTTATTACCCTTGATTATATTTGAAGCCTTTACTAACAGTTATATATCCTTCTTGATTATAAATCCATTCTTTTTCATCAAAAGATGTTTTTTCAATAGATTTACTTATAATATAACCATTATTCATATTATTTAAATAATATGAATTATCTCCTCTATACATTCCCCTGTCACCAACTAATATAAATCTATCAAGATTTAAATTATTAATAGATTTATTTAAAGCATCCTTTAAAGTTAAATGATCAAGAGTATTACCAGGTAATGTTTCTATTGAAATTGGAACACCTTGTTCATCCATAAACAATCCCATTTGAACAATAGTTTGTTTTCTGTGCTCCTTGCTATGAACTGAACCCAATAGTTGGACAATTTTGAAAAAAATAATTTAATATATAATATGTCGCAATTTTTTCTATAAAATTATACTATTGAAAGGTGTGATTTCCTATATACTTTAGGTGTCATACCTTTTTATTTTTATTATAATTATAAAATTAGGATTGTTTCTGAATTAATTTTAATATATTTAACATTCTTAAATACATTTGCATATTTAGTGTATTTATTAAAACTGCCTTTATTAGCTACTTTACCCAGATTGAAATAAATATTCATATCCTAATCCTAGTTATAATAAATGATTTATAAGCAAGTCTTATCCAATGAATTGATCAGGATGTAAATAATTCTGAATTAATGAAGAGAAATCCATATCATTCAACTTAGAAGGATGTATTACATATATTGGATCTAATGTTGATAGTAATAACATACCATGTAATCATCTGAATGGTTCGATAGAAGTATTTACATATACTGATATAATTTTATCAAATAATCAAATTAATAATATTGTTTCAAATGGTCAAATAATTAATTTGAAAAATAATTATGATTCACATGGTAGATTAACTGAAAAACTAATTAAATATGGTAATTATGAAAATAAAACTAGATATAGATATTATGAAGAAAATAATAAACTAAAAACAACACCTACTAGTGAACTTCTTAATAATAATGATGAAATCGTATATAGTTATGATGAATTAGGAAATGTAACTCACAAATTAAAATTAGATAGTGATGGATATATTTTAGAAGGATACAATTATATTTATGATGGCCTAAAGAGAATAAAGAAAGAAACAAGATACGGTGAAGGAAATATATTTGACTATAGTTTTACTTACACTTATGATTCGAATGGAAATATCTTAACAAAATGTAAAGTAGATGAACTAGGTAATACAATTTATGAAGATATATATTCATATTCTTCAGTAGTAAAAGATAAATTAGAAAGAATTAATAGAAAAGAGGATGGAAAAACTTCGTTACATAAACAGTTAGAATATTTAAATAATTCTTTATATCCTGATAAGTATACAGCTAATGGGCAAACAAATAATCTATTATGGGAAGGTAAAAGACTAAAGCAATTTGGATTACATTCATATAATTATAATGAGTCTGGAATTAGGACAAAAGTAAAACTAGGAGAATTTGAAACTACATTCTACTTAGAAAATGAAAAAATTATTAAAGTTAATGATATAAATGGATATGAAGGTATAAATATATACTATCATTACGATGTTAATGGACAAGTTTGTGGGTTTAATTATAAAGGAGAAGAATACTACTTTGAAAGAGATATTCTAGGAAATATTAATAAAATACTTGCATTTGATAATACTGTTATGATAGAATATAGTTATACTGCATTTGGAATTCCTAAAATATCTTTTAATCAATCTCTAGTTGGTGAAAAATTAGAGAGAGCTAATGAAATTAAACAGTATAATATCTTCTTATATAAAGGATACTGTTATGATCATGGAACTGGACTATATTATTTAAACTCTAGGTATTATGATCCTGAGATAGGTAGATTTATTTCACCTGATGACATTAGTTATTTGGATCCTGATAGCATTAATGGATTAAATCTTTATGCATATTGTGGCAATAATCCTGTGAATTACAAACAAAGACCCTTTTCTTCAGGTAGTTTAGTAACTAGTTCATCAATCTCTGTGGGAGGTTCATCTATTTCGATAGGAGGATCTTCTGGAGGTGGAAGCCTTGGTAGCGTGGAAAATCCTACAGCACCTTGGTGGGCCTCAACAGCGGTGGGTGCAATTCCAGATTTCATTTTAGGAATGAGATATTTAGCTGCTAGTGGAATGCACAGTAAATTTGCATATGCAACAAACACAAGATATATGCATCCAATTATGGGCGGAACTTGGCGTTGGTTTGGTAAATCAAGTTCAAGTTTTGGAACAGTGGCTCAAGGAACATTTAAACAAATATTAACTGGCGATGCTAGAGCCGGATTTGGTGCTATTGCTAAATCAGTTGGTGGTGTTGTTGGATTAAATGCACTTGTTAATTTTGGATTTAATCTTTACGAAAATAATTGGCAAGTTGATTCAGCAATGTTAGTAGATACTGCTATTGATACAGCTATCGGTGTTAGTTCATATTATTTAGCGGCAGGAGCAATGTCACTTGCTACAGCAGGCTTATTAGCTGCTGGTGTTGCCTTACCAGGTATCGTCGTAGTTGGTGGTGTTGTAATTTTGAGTATTGGCTTTGAACATTTGATTCGAGCAATTTCTGGTTATTGGGATTAAAATATGAAAGGATAATCTATCAATATGAAAAGAAAAATTGAAAATCATTTAAATTCTAAAAATAAAAATGAATATAATAATTTAGACAAAATCTTTGAATTATACTTGAATGGAGACATTAAAAATTTGTTATCTAAATATGCTGGAGTAGAAGTTTATCCTACTATCAATAAATTAGGTAAAACAATTCAATTGAATTATAATTATCATAATATTTATGTCATTATAGATTTTTTTGAAGATAAATATAATGTTGTAGTATATCACGCTGGAATAAATGCAGAGGATTTAGAAAAACTTTTTATTGATTATGAATATCCCAATGATTTTAATTTAGAAAAATTAATTAAAGAAATTGATGAAAAAATCAAAAATCATCCGAAATTAAAGGATACAACATTAATAGAAAAAAAGAAAAAGACATATTCCTTAATTGCATGGATTAGTTTATGTTTACCCATTTTAATTTGTGGTTGCATTGCTTTATATTGTGTTATTACTGAAAATAGTATCAAAGGGAATATTTGGTGGGGAATATTCTTCATTGTGATTCCTTTAATTGTTTGGTTCATTTTTGATGTAAAATCAAAAAGATTAAAATAAAATTTGCATAAGGGAAGATGTTGAAAATAGCATTTTCCCAAGTGCTTAAATTAAATAGAAGTTATCTATATAAGCTTGCTATTAATAGTCCTTTAATTAGGACTATTTTTGTTTATATTATTAGATTATTTAATAGAAAAATGATATAATAAGATATCAAATGAAGAATTATGCAATTACTATTATACGAGGAGGTGTAACCAATGAATGCTAAGTTTAAATTAAATGGTTTAACAATTGAAACTGAAAGATTAATTCTTCGTCCTTTTAAACAAGCTGACTTAGATGATTTTTATGAATATGCAAGTGTTGATGGTGTTGGTGAAATGGCTGGTTGGAGACACCATGAAAATAAAGAAAAGTCTCAAAGCATATTAGATTTATTTATAAATGAAGATAAAACATTTGCTATTGTATTAAAAGAAAATAACAAAGTAATTGGTTCTTTAGGTGTTGAAGAATATGGAATGGAACAAGCTTTATCTGAGTTCTTTGATTATCAAGGAAGAGAAATAGGTTATGTACTTTCAAAAGATTACTGGGGTAAAGGATTAATGCCAGAAGCTGTTAAAGCAGTAATTGATTATTTATTTAATGATATAAATCTAGATTTCTTAACATGTGGTTATTATGAATTTAATGTTCAATCTAAAAGGGTTCAAGAAAAATGTGGTTTCAAACCATATAGAAAACTATTGATGGAAACTAGATTAGGAACAAAAGAACAAGGAGTTTTAAATTTACTTACTAATTATAATAAAAATATTAAATTAGTATTTTCCCATCCTGAAACATTAATTTGGGAATAAAAATAATTATGTATTACACAACTGAAAATGAAAACTATCGTAAATACGGAATAGTTATACTTGAGGTATATGATGAAACTTTAAGAACAACAGTTTATCATTATCGTAAACCTACTCCTAGAGAGCGAAAAGAAATAATATTAAATTACATTATTGATAATAGTGGTACACCTATTAAAGTTAATTATTTATCATCAAAACTAGCAGTAAGTGATAGAACTATTCAAAAGATAATTAAAGAGTTAGTCCATGAAGGATCAATCAAAGTAGAACCATGTTTTATTAATGGTAGACAATCTGGTAATAAAATCACTTATATAAGTATACCAAGAATAAAAACTGGTAAAGAATTAACATTAGATTTACTTTATGATATTACCAATCCTTATGGGTTTAGAGACTGGGATTGGGGAGAATTTAAACTTCATCCTGATTTAGACTTAGAAGAAAGAATTAATCAATTTGAAATATTAAAAGATCATAAAGAGGAATTAAGAAAAAGAAGAGAAAAGTTTCTTTCTAAATAATTAAATATTAAGCACAAGGCTTGTTTCATAACTGAAGCAAGCTTTTCTTTTGCAAAAAAATAAAAAAATTTAATTAATGGGTGGTCATTGAAGGGTGAAAATCAGTATATTACTTTGAAGACAAAACTATGCTTTCATAGACACATTTATAAAAATATTAAAAAAATTAAATTGGGACCCCATCAACTATGGGTGAAATTTAGTATAAGTAAGTGAAGGGAGATGAAAGGAGGACTGATTATATTCATCTAATTTAATTATTATATATTGTGCTTTCATTTCTTTTGCTTTAAGAAATGAGATAGAAGAAAGGGTAATTAATAATAGTAAAAATTAAATCTATTAACTTTTTTGTAAACAGGATAAGGCGTGCTTCACTCTGCATCACTTAGTGAATCTCGCCATTATTTAGTAACTGGGATACCCAGCTTACATTAAAAAAATATTAAGAAAATAAGGAGGACAAAATTATAAAGTTAAAATTAATAGAAACTAAAGGATTAAAAAGAATTATTATTGAAGGAGTTAGTAATGATAGATTACTTACTTCAAAAGAAGTTATTATGAAGTTTAATGAACTTCAAGAAGAAATCGAATTAACTAATTATGAATGTGTTGATAATAAAACAGTTTTTATAGTTAGTAGAACTTATAACGGAAAAAGAAATTTAAAAGACATAATCTCACAACGCCTACTAGAAGAAATAGATGCTCAAAATGATGGAGTAAATGATGGTAGTGTGGTATAATATTGCTATAGCAAGCTTATTAGGTAATGTTGGTTAGGAGGTAATTAATATTAAACAACAAGACAAAATAACTGCATTACTATGTAGGCTATCTAGAGAAGATGAATTAGTAGGTGATAGTGAGAGTATACAAACACAAAAGAAGATGTTATATCAATACGCTAAAGAAAATCATTTTACAAATATAGTTTATTATGTTGATGATGGGTATAGTGGGACAACATTTGATAGACCAGAGTTTCAAAGATTAAAGAATGATATTGAAAAAGGAAAAGTTGGAGTAGTTATTGTAAAAGACCTATCTAGACTTGGAAGAGATCATATTATGACTGGTTATTATCTAGAACATTTCTTCCCTAAATATAAAGTAAGATTCATCGCTATTAATGATGATGTAGATTCAGAAAAAGAAATAAATGATTTCACACCATTTAAAAATATAATGAATGAGTGGTATGCAAAAGATATTTCTAAAAAGGTTAGAACTGCTTTTAAAGTTAAAGCGATGAATGGTGAGTTTACTGGTTCTTACGCTCCTTATGGATATAAAAAAAGAATCCAGATAATAAACATCAATTAATCATTAATGAAGAAACTGCTCCAGTTGTAAAAAGAATATTTCAAATGGCGTGTGAAGGATTAAGTGCTTATCAAATTTGTAGAGTATTAAGAAATGACAAAATTTTAAAACCGCGTGCTCAAATAATTCATGATACTGGAAGATATTACAATCCATTATGGGTAAAACATCCTTATGATTGGAGTGCTGAGTCTATATATTCGATATTAAAAAACGAAGAATATTTAGGGCATCTAGTATGTAATAGAAATACTGTTTTATCTTATAAAAATAAAAAGATTGTGCCAGTTGATAAAGATAAATGGATTATTAAGAAAAACACGCATGAAGCAATCATTGATGAAGAAACATTTAAAAGAGCTAATGAAATTTGTCATAGGTCAAAAAAGAGACCGAAAAAAGATGGTAAAAGAAATATGTTTTCTGGATTACTTAGATGTGATGTATGTGGTAAAGCATTATCATTATATTCTAGTGATAAAAAATGGGATTCATTTTGTTGTGTAACTTATCGTTCATTTGGAAAAAGTTATTGTTCAGCTCATTATATTAGATATGAGAACTTATATGATTTTGTATTAAATGATATTAGAAAACAAATTAAGTTAGCTTTAAGTGATAAAGAATCCTTTATAAAAAGTATTATGATTAATACAAATCAAAATGAACAAAAATCTAAATTCTTATACGAAAAAGAAATTAAGAAACATGAAACAAGACTTAATGAACTACAAAAAATTGAAAAGCGTTTATATGAAGATATGGCACTTGAAAGGATAACACCTGAAATGTTTGGTAATCTCACGAAAGATTATGAAGAAGAAAAAAAGAATTTAAAGAAAAGAATTGAAGAACTATCAAATGCAATTAATTTAAATAAAGATACTGAAAGACAAGTTCAACACTTTATAGAACTAATAGAGAAGTATAAAAACATTAAAGAACTTGATGCAAAGATTCTAAATGAATTGATTAATAAGATAGTTGTTTATGAAAGAGAAATTATTAATAGAGTTAGAACTCAAAAAATAGAGATAGAGTATAATTTTGTTAATAAAATAAAAAACGGGTCTTAATTTTTACAAGACACCTGTGATTAGATATGATCCAGATGGAAATAATTGGATTGGTTGGGTAGGTGCTGCTATAATTGTGATTGGATTAGGTGTCGGTTTAGGTTTTATTGCCGGTGGACCAATAGGTGCTTGTATTGCTGTTTTACAGGCATTAAATGGAGTGGCAAGTGCTGGTATGTGGACAACTTTAACCGCTTATGCATTTATTGGAGCTTCAACAGCCTTTGCTGGTGCTGCAATTGCTGCAGGAGGTGATACTATTATTGACATAGCTCAGGGAAGTAGTGTAAAATCTGCATTGAATACTGCAATGGAAGCTGGAGAATCAGCTTTTTGGAGTACAGCTGGAGCAGCAGGATTTGGTGCACTTGGTGGATATGCAAGTTGGAGGCAACAAATAGGGTCAAAAGAGCAGGTTGGATTTATGACAAAGTCTCAAAGGAAAGCTCAAAGGGATGCACTTAAAAATGCTAATCCTGATGTTGATTTTACTGATTTAGAGATAAATCACATTTTTGGAACTTGGGGGAACAATAGGAATGTTTATGTTCTTCAAAATAAATATGATCATAGAATAGGTCCTAATAGTTTTCATGCTCAATATGGCTTCAAGACAAATGGAGGGCCATTTCACAGGGCGAATCCAAGCTATATAAATTTGTGGGATTTTATTATAAGATATTTAAATTATTAATTCATCCAATGGAGGATATATCATATGTTATCTTATTTCAGAAACAAAAAGATATTTAATCAACAGAAAAAAGAAGTGTTAGAAATTATGAAAAAATTTGTTGAAGGTAAAATAAGTTCAGAAGATTTTTGGATTTATTATAAAGAAAATGAAACAGTATATAAATTATTAATAAAATGTAAAGATCTTTCCTTTTCTGTATCACAAATTGAAAATATTAATATTTCTAAACTCCAAGGCAGAATACAACTTTATAGTATAATTAAAAAATATTTTAAAATTAATAAAATTAGATTTAAGTCTTTTAATATTGAAGAAGATAGATATAATTTTATTTGTGAAATCTTAGAAGATTGGGATCTTTCTGAAGATATTGATTATATAAATGATTTAATAAAATCAATACCAGATGAATTATCTAAAGAAGATTTAAAAATCCGTTGTCAAAAGGAATTGGCAAAAAATTTTAGATTTGATGAATATCCGCCTTGTTGGTTAACATCCTGTAGTTGGCCAATAGTTAATGGAAAACCATTAATTTTTAAGAAAATGAATGAAAAACAAATACATGATCTTATAATAAATGAATTTATTTTTTACGATGAAATAACAAAAAAAGAAACAGTAGTTATTCAATCGGATTATAATTAATGTACGTGCATGATAGCGTTGATATGCTGTTTACGGCATAGTTAAAATCATCAAATTTTAAGTGGAATAGTCAGTTTTCTGATTGTTCCTCTTTTTTCTTTTATCCGAACATAAAACTAAAAATTAATATTACAGTTATTACAGTTTGACTGCAAAAACTTAATTATACCTCAAAAATCAATAAAGTCTACTAAAAGTTCTACGAACCGTTAGTATACAAGTCAAGAGTTTTATGATATCATATTAGTATCGTGGAAAGGTGTTATATGTCTATGAATAGCATTTAAAACACTTGATAGCGAAGAAAATAATACAAGGAATTTCAGTTAATGAAGTTCCTTTTTTTGCTCAAAAGAAAGGAGGGACTGCAATATATGAATGATGTTTTCTATATTTTAAATGATATTACTAAACTATTTGATATTAAAAGAAGAACAGTTTTAAAATTGATTCACAGAATAAGCTAAAGGCATTTAAAATCGGCAAACTGTATTGGCAACACTTTTTAAAACAATTTTTATATAGACACTTGTCTATATTCATTAGGTGTCAAATAACCTAGACTACTATGAATTCTAAAGTTATTGTACCAGTTCACATAATCAAACAATTCTCGTTCTAACTCCTCGAGCGAGTTAAACCTTTTGTTGAATGCAAACTCTGTTTTAATGATTTTAAATGTTGCTTCAGCCACCGCATTATCATACGGGGTTCCTTTTGCACTTAATGATCTCTTGATACCAAAGGTATCAAGTAACTCATCAATCAGTTTGTTTTTAAATTCTTTACCTCGATCAGTATGAAATATTTCAAACTTATTGAGACCTACCTGTACTGTTGTGAAAGTTTTATAAATTAATTCGGCATCTTTGTTTTTTCCAGCTGCATAACCGACGAATCAAGTAGAAGGCAAATGTAATTCCATCTTCCAGCAACGTTAACATAGGTTAAGTCACTGACGATTACCTCAATTGGTGTACGATCATTAAATTCACGATTCACTATGTTTTTGTTCGAATCATTGTTACACTCGGTTCTAGTGACTTTATACTGTTTTACAGTATAACTCGATACTAGGCCATGCTTAGCCATTATTCGAGCAATTTTACGCCTTGATGTGTGTATTTCATGCCTTCTGAGTTCCATACGAATCTTCCTAGTACCGTAGTTCTTTCTACTGGTGCTAAAAATTTGTATCACCATATTCTCTAATTTGGTGTCTACCTTTCCATTTTGACGTTCGTAGTAGTAAACGGTTCTTGAGATTTTGAGCACTTTACACATTGCGCTGATACTGTACTTGTGTTTATTTTGGAAGATTACTTCGACTTTCGTCCCATTATCAGCGCTGCTTGCTTTAAAATATCATTTTCCATTCTTAACTGTTGGATTTCTTTTCTAAGTTCAATCAGTTCATTTTGCTCTGGTGTTCTATTATCAGCAGCTTTAAATGATCCGCTATTTTTATGTTCATGTGACCATTTGTAAATAGTAGCGTGACTAATTCCATACTCCCTAACAAGATCACTCGGTCTTTTTCCACTGTCATATAACGCTACAATTTGTTTCTTAAATTCGTCAGTATAGCTGTGCCTTGTACTTTTCATAATAATTTACCTCTTCCTAAAATTATTGGACTAATTCATTATAACATAACTACTCTCTATATATAAACTGTTTTAATTATTGTAGCCTATCCAAAAAGATCGATTACATAGAATAGATTGCATTGATTTTTCAAATTATAAAACATCATATAAATTCTTATATCAAGGAAGTAGATTAAAAAAATGGAAACAATGAATATATTTATGACAAGAATGGTATTAGAATAGGTAAAAAAATAAATGCAGCTACTTATAAGTATATTGTTTAAGATAGTATGATTTTTAAATATATTAAAACAATAGAAAATATTGCAACTAGTATTAATTATCATTTTGATGAAAGTGAACAATTATTTGGTTTTAACTATAAAGAAAATGAATACTTACTTGTAAGAGATTTAACAGTAAACATTAATTAAATCATTGACATTAATGGTTTAACTATGTTAGAATACAAATACACCGTATTTGATAAACCAATAGGTAATAGTTCAAATTATGAAGGTATTGCTAAAGATTTATTTGAAAGTAATATTTATATTTACAAAGGATATTGTTATGATGTTGAAACCAACCTATTTCTAGTATCCTCACGTTATTATTCACCGGAGTTATGTCGTTGGATTTCACCAGATGATATTGAATATTTAGATCCAGAAAGTGTTAATGGATTAAATTTATACTGCTACTGCTTAAACGATCCCGTTAATAATTACGATCCTACAGGCCATTTTGCAATAAGCACATTCTTAATCTGTTTGGGAATTGGAGCATTGGTTGGAGGAACACTTGGAGGAATAACTGCTTATTCAGAGGGACAAGATATACTTACTGGTGTTATAACTGGTGCGCTATTAGGAGCAGCCGTAGGTGGAGTCATTGGAGTAGGAGGAGTTGCACTAACAGGAGGTATTTCATCAGTTTTAAGTAAAACTGTAACTGATTTAATAAGTGTAACTTTATATGGTGGGGATTTTGGTAACTGGGAAGATTACGCCCTTGCATTTGCATTTGGTGGTTTGACTGGTTCACTAGGTAGTGTGACAGGTAAACTTGCTGGGGTAGCAAAAGTAGGAAAATTTGCTGCAGATGTTGCTTTAAGACCAGCAGCTAATCAATTAGTAAAGATGGGGACTAGAGGATCTTCATTTAGTAAGGAAAAATATTTTTATGATGTAGCTACTCGTGCAATAACATATGGAGGTTCGAATAAGATTATGAAACATAAACCAACTGGAATAAAAATTGATTTAGGTAAGTGCTTCTATAGATCTTCATTTAGAGCATTATATTCTTATATTTAGGAGTGAAAAGAATGGTTAAAAACTATTGGATTTTATTTTATTTAACATTGATAGGAACAATCGTGTTTTTTTCAATATTTGTATTGGGGCTTATATTTATGAAAAAAATATTTCTTACTAAAAAATATGGTCTTATTTTGTTAATTATTACATTCTGTGTTTTAATTACATTGATAGTATTATGTGTTAGTAAATTTTCATTATGTTGCAAAGACTATCAATATGTGAAAAATAATACATATTTAGAAGAAAAAGCTATGGTTGTAGAATTTATGGAATCTCATTTTGATTATGATGGGAATGGTGAACAATCATATAGTAAACCAAAATTTTATTTAATTGAAAAAAATGAGTATATTGTATTAAATGCGAAAAATGTAGAATTAGGAGAAACATATATTATAAGATTTTATCCTTATACAAAAATTTGCGAAATAATAGAGAAAATAAATTAAGTAGATGCTTTTAACTATACTTGACAAGTTTAAGGTGGATTCATAAACATGAGTCCACCTTTTCTTTTTGTTATATTTTGAAATATAACAAAAAATAAATAGTTTTTTGTAATAATTTGACTTTCGTTCGACAATTAACATAAAAACGTAAAACTTTTTGCTCCTAACTTTCCATATATAGTGTAGGGAGTATTTTTATTTTTCTTTAATAATGAATGTGGAAGAAAAAATTTAAATAATTTTTTATAAAACACCCGTACAAATCATAAATTTCTTTCCATATATATTGAGGGCAGTTTTTAAATTCTTAAAAATATTTTTTAAAAACACCCCTACAAAACACAATAAACTTTCCATATATAGTGTGGGGATTTTTTTCATCCACAAAAGATTAAATATGAAAAGCTACGTAAAAAGGAGTTGATGTTAATGATATAACTATCTAATTTATTTTATTAAAACGTAGTATTATACGAAGCAAATATATTTCAGCCACAAGCAAACATACAAGGAAAAGAGATTTAAATAATTAAGAAGGTGTGGCAAATTTGCTTATTTTATAGGCAGGTTAAGTCGTTGCCACAACTGATGTTACCAGTTATGACAACTCGACTATTGCGAGAACTGGGATACCCAGCTTTCGCTTTTAACCAATGAAAGAAAGAGAGGAAAAGAATATAGGTAAAAAAGAAGTTAAAACTGAATATTATTCAGAAAGTAAAGAAATAACATATTTTGTTATTGAAGATGTGGAAGAGGAATCAATAGTTAAATTAATAGAGAAAATGTTAGTTAATATTATTTTAACTGGTTGTAATGGTGGACTATGATTTTTATTTGTGATATAATATTAATGTCAAGTAAAGTTGAAAGCTT
>JAEYQM010000046.1 GCA_023410025.1 Bacillota bacterium | reverse complement strand
GGAAACATAAATAAAATAGTTGACAGTAATGGCAAGAATATGATAAACTACTCATATAATGCTTGGGGATTACCAAAAGCAGAGTGTGAGAAGACATTAAGTAATAGTGAAAGAAATCTTGCTGAGACAATTTTACAATTAAATCCTTTCTTGTATAAGGGATATTATTATGATGTCGAGACGTCATTATATTACTGTAACTCAAGATATTATGTAACTGAATGGGGTAGATGGTTAAATGCAGATGATGTTAGTTATTTAGACCCAAGTAGTGTTAATGGATTGAATTTATATGCTTATTGTGGAAATAATCCAGTAATGTATGTAGATCCGGACGGAACATTTGTTTCAACAATTATTGGTGGAATATTTGGTGGAATATGGGGAGGAATTAGTGCAGTAGTTCAAGGGAAAAACTTTTGGGCAGGTGCAGCACATGGGGCTGTGACTGGTGCATTATCAGGATTGGCAGTAGATGCGGGACTTGCATTTGTCGCTTCTGGTATATTAACTGGAGGAGCATCTATTGTAGTTGGTTTAGCTATTGCAGTAGGTGGTGGATTCGCTGCAGGTTTTGTAGGTGATCTATCTGGACAAATGATTTTAGATGGTACTAAGTGGAACGATATAAATTGGAATCAAGCATTGTGGACAGGTGGTATTGCAGGTATTACCAATGGGTTTGGTTTCGGAGTCTCATTAGCCGCAGGATCAATTGGAAAAGAAATTCCAAAAGGCTTAGGACTATTTAAAACTATGGCAGAATCTTTAAAAATAACTTATACACCTATTGCATCTTGGGTTTTTCAATCAATGCTTGGATTCTCGTTACCTGGATATGGTATAATACCGGGGCTTAACAGTTACAGGCAATATAATGAAAGGATTAACCCTGTTTTAGGATATTAAGAGGAGCTTTTTTATGAAAAAATTATATTTTTTTACACATAAGGGTTATATATTTACGTCGATTATTCTTATAAGTGTTAATTTAACTGCATTCATATTACCTTTAATTTCATTAATTCAAAATTATTACAATCAAACATCTGCAAAATTGATAATAATTATGATTACATTTGCTGTACTTATTTTTTTCATTATTACATTCGGCTTTACATTTATTCAATGGGTCGAAATAGATGAAAAAAAGATTATTGCTAGGTCATTATTTAAAATCATATTAGAGGTTAATTGGTCAAATCTTAAAGAAATATATATTGATAATCTTGCTTATAGTCATAATGATGTATTCCTTGGTAAGTGGATAGTATTTGATGATGGAAGAAAAAATACAATTAGAGGAAATGGATTAAATGTGAAGAGAAGTTTCGTTAAAGTAAAATACTCTGAAAAAAATATAAAAATAATAAAAAGTTTATGGGATAAAGATATATTAGAAAACAATATAAATATATTCTAATCATCATTACTGCCACTAATATATGTGAACGGTGTAACAAATTTACACTCTATACTACAATACATTTACTTGAATATGGTTTTAGTTGTTGTTTAGTTGATATTTTGATATGCAGGAAATATTAGTAAAATAATAAACTGCTATGTCTAATAAGTTTATTAATAGAAGCAATAGATGTAGCCGTTATTGTATTTAAGTTAATATGATATATAAAGAAGCATACAGTTAGCAAACTATCACCTGTCATTTTTTTAATAATGATAGATTAACTCAAAATAATAAGTACAAGAGTTCATTCTATCAATTTAATTAAAGTCACAATTCCAATACTTTGGGGTACATGGAGTACATTTTTTTAGACTAAAATATTAATATAGGATTCTAAACGATAAATGGTTTAGGATCTTTTTTCTTTTAAGTTATAGAATTTAATTACTTAATGTGATATACTAGTAATATAGGAAGAAATTGACATTTACTAATGTTATTTAATATAGTGATGTCGAAACTCAGTTATTCTATTGCA
Organism: Bacillota bacterium; assembly: GCA_023410025.1. GTDB lineage: Bacteria > Bacillota_I > Bacilli_A > ML615J-28 > CAG-698 > JAEYQM01. The sequence continues at coordinate 4,888 of JAEYQM010000046.1, read as the reverse complement.
ACTCTAGATATTATTCGCCTGAACTTTGTCGTTGGATTTCACCAGATTCAATAGAGTATTTAGATCCTGAAAGTATTAATGGATTGAACTTATATTGCTATTGCATGAACAATCCGATTATGTATTCAGATCCTAGTGGACATTTTGCAATAAGCACTTTCTTGATTAGTATGGCAGTTACATCACTTGTAACTTGGGGGCTATCAGAGATATTTGGTGCTCAGATAGTAGGTGGAGCTGGTTCAATTGCTAATGGACTATCTGCAATATCTACTGGTGTATCTTTATTTGCTTTTGGACCTGTAGGTTGGATAATTGGTACAATTGGAATTGTAGCTGGAGTGTCTAGTATTGCGTTTGGAACCGCCGAAATTCAAGAAGGATTGAGTTATGGTAATTGGATTAATGACATTGGTATATCTGGAGATTTATATTCTGGCTTGTATATTGGATCTAATATTGTTTCAAGTCTAACTGCTATAGGCAGAAATATTTATAGAAATTCAAGAATAACATCAGGAGTAAGTCAAGCAGATAAAACCGGAAGAGCATATTCAAGATATTATCAAATGGAAGGCAATAAGGTAAAATCAATTACACATTATGGCAAAGGCGGGGCTCCTAAATATAGAATTGATGTATTAGGGCGTCCTCATAATGGAATGTTGCCACATAAACATAATTTTGTTATTAATAATGGTTATGTAAATAAAGGTTCAGTTGACGATATAAATTATTTATTATGGCTACTACTTGGTAATTGGAGGTAAAAAATGAGTGCTTTTATATGGGGAAAGATAAAATTTAACAAAAAAAAATTTATAGACAATTATCAACGAAATAACATTCTAGTTTTTTTTAGTAATCAAAAAAATGATTTGTTTCAAAATGATTTAGAAGATAATGAAATATATTTTAATATAGCGTGTGGCTATGATAAAATGGTGAATCCTTCATTATATAAAATGAAATATTTAAATTGTGACGAATCATATTTTTCTATTGATGCTTTAAAAATCGAAGATAATTTAGATCCTTATTTTGAAAAATTATTTTTGCGGATATTAAATCTTCAAAATGTTATTAAAGAAATATTTAATGATAGAAATGTTCAACAAATAACGTATTATCATACTGAATCTGGTAATGAAAGTTCAATAGATGAATATGAATTAGTTGATTGGAATCTAGAAGAATTTGCTTATAAATTTTTTGCGGAGATAAAAAATAATAATGGTTTTACTCCAACAATAAAAGTAGTATTTAATAAAAGTGATAATGATAAATATAATTAACTAAATAAAAAAATAAGTAGTTTATTTAAAAACAATTAACACAAACTTGTAGGAGTGTAACTGTCTTAACAGACAGTTGCACTCTTTTTTTGTTTCTTTATAAAAAATTTTAATTATTTTTATCTTTGACCCTCGCATTTAGATATGTAAATGTCCGTTACTATTGAAGAGATATAAAAAATTAAAAAAGTTTTACTTTAGACCCCGACACTTTGGCACCTAAATGTCCAGTACTATTGAGTGGATGTATTTGTATATCTCTTTAAACAGCAAATAATGGAGGTGAAATAATGGTAATTAATATTTATTGAAATGATGTAATTATATAATTTTTGTAAACAGGATAAGGCGTGCAACACTTTGCATCACTTGTGTCACGCCATAGTGTTGTAACTGGGATACCCAGCTTACAAAATTTATAAACAAATAGATGGATGTAAACATAAACTTGTGGTATCATCATGATGCAAGTTTGTGTTGGAAAAGGAGGTTAATTTGAAAGATAATAAAATTTACAACACAGCTTTATATTGTAGACTATCACTAGATGATGGAAGTGTGGGAGAATCAGGAAGTATTCAAACACAAAAGATTATATTAAAAGAATATGCTAAGATTCATGGATTTAAGATTTATGATGTTTATGTAGATGATGGTTATTCAGGTCTAAACTTTAATAGACCAGGTTTTCAAAAAATGATTCAAGATATTCAAAATGGTAAAGTTAATTTGGTTATAACTAAAGACTTATCTAGACTTGGAAGAAATTATATTGAAACTGGTTATTATACAGAACACTACTTTAAAGATGTAGGTGTTAGATATATTGCAATTAATGATGGTATTGATACTATCAATGATAATAATGATATCGCACCATTTAAAAACATCTTGAATGATATGTATTCAAAGGATTTATCTAGAAAAGTAAAAGCTGCTAAAAGAAGTAGAAATCAAAAAGGATTATATACTGCAGCTCAAGTTCCTTATGGATATAAAAAAGATCCACTAGACAATAATCATCTAATCGTGGATGAAGAAATAAGACCTATTATTAAACTTATCTATAGATTAGCATTAGAAGGTCATGGTTGCCCTAAAATTGCATCTATTTTAACTGAGAAAGGTATTTATACTCCAGGTTATTATAAACGAATAAAAGGAGATATTAGGTTTGCTAGATTTAAAAATCAAGGTTGGAATTATATAACAGTAAGAAAGATACTTGGAGATGTTGTGTATCTAGGTCATATTGAATCTAATAAATATGAAGTAATAAACTATAAAACAAAGAAATGTGTCCCTGTACCAAAAGAAAGACATTTAATTGTTAAAAATACTCATGAAGCTATTATATCTAAAAGTCATTTTGATGCAGTTCATTCAATGATTGCATCTCGTACTCATCCTTGGATACATACACATGAAAACTTATTTAAAGGAATTATTTATTGTGCTCATTGTGGTAATAGAATGGCTTTAGTTTATCAAAAAAGAAAATATGGTACTGTAAGTCATACTTATAAATGTACAACCTATATGAGAAATAAAGATTATTGTCCTAGACCTAATACATTACTTCATAGACAAATTAAATCAATAGTAGAACAAGAACTAAGAGATTTAACTAAAAACATTAATAGAGAAGATTTCTTAACTAAATTAATAGAAAGAAAAAAGAAAGAATCAGCTAATGTTGATATTGAATCTAAGATTAGTAAGTTAGAGATAAGAAAAGATAAACTATATCAGCTTACTAAGAAAGTATATGATGATGCTTTAAATGAAATCATTGATAGTGAAACATCATCTAAAATGATCAAAGAATATCAAGAAGAACAAAAGAAGATAAGAAGTGAAATAGAAACACTTAAAAATCTTAAACAAGAAGAAGAGTCTACAATAGAAAATTACAAATTATTAAAAGAAAAAGTAAATGAATTTTTAGAGTTTAAAGAACTTAATTCTCTAATATTTCATTCGTTAATATCTAGGATAGAAGTTGGATATAGAGATAATCCAAGAACTATCAAAATATATTACAAGTTCATCGGTGATTCTATATCAAATTAATATGGATTTAAGGCAACTTGTGATATAATATTAGGTGTAATAGTAAAGAGGAGATTGGAGTTGCAATAGGATAGTCCAGTCGAAACCAACCTATTTCTAGTATCCTCGCGCTATTATTCACCGGAGTTATGTCGTTGGATTTCACCGGATGATATTGAATATTTAGATCATGAAAGAATCAATGGATTAAATTTATACTGTTACTGTTTTAATAATCCGATTATGTATGCCGACCCTAGTGGTCATTCTATTATTGGTGCTATGATATTTGGGGCGGTAGTTGGTTTCTTATCTGTGTATGTACCTGATGTAATAGAAAATGCACAGGATGGATTTCAAGCTTCAGATTTATGGACATTTAGGAAAGATAATTTATTAGAATATTTTGCAAATACAGTAGGTGGTGCTTTAACGGGAGTTATAGGAGAATTAGGAATGTCAATTTTAATTTCTGCACCATTGATAGGAGCTTTGAATACAGGAGTTTCTTATTTGTCTGGAGATATTAATACATGGCAACAAGGCTTAGATCATTTTTTACAATCTACTCTGTTGGCCGGATTAACTTTGGGTTCTAAGAATTTATCTAATAAAATACCTAAAAATACAAAAGTTAGTGGTTTAAATACACCATTAAATAATTTTGTTAGAAATACAATTAAAATAATGGATAAAGCATTATATTATTGCGGTCAAAATGTTGACAATGCTACTGAAATTTTAATATTATTATTTGGAGTGCGAAAAGCATGGAAAGATTTAAATTCTCATTAATTTTTAAAATATTATTTATATTGATAGAAATAATTATTATCGGTAATGCAGTTTATAATATGTCAAAAGATATAATTATATCTATTTCATGTTATATTATATTCATAACAATATTCATTTTTGATAATTGTTTTTATTCATATATAGCATTCAAAAAAGATATTATAGTCTGTAATAAATTTCGAATTAAAACAATAAAGTATTCAGAAATTAATGAAATAAAAGTTTTTAAATCAATTAAACAAGCTTTTTTAATAGGTGCGGATATTGATATTAATATTGTTTTTAAAAATAATACTATTAAAAAAATACATTTAGGACCTATAATAAGATATAACAAATTGATTTCAATTATTATAGAGGTTGCTAAAAAAAAATGTATTAAATTTTGTATGATTGAATAATTTAATTAATTAATGAAAACAAACATCACTTTTAATATTAAGGGTGAAGCTGAATTAAATCAGTTTCATCCTTTCTTATATTTAGTGGACAAGAGCGAAAGCTGGGTATCCCAGTTCTCGCAACAGTCGAAAATGCAACTTGTTCATTTTCCTTATCCTGCCTCTAAAATAAGCAAATTTGCAACACTTTTTAAGTTCAGTGGTTGAGTATAATTTCTTGAATTATTTATTATATTTTGATATTGTATAATTGTTAAATGTGGAGGAGGTAAACATTGTCATATACAAATGAAGGTTAAAACTATCGTAAATATGGTATAGTAATAATCGAAAGTTATGATA
>JAEYQM010000074.1 GCA_023410025.1 Bacillota bacterium | reverse complement strand
TCCGTTACCAATAATGACGTTATATTATATCATAATTTTTAATAAAAATCTATCCTATTTACAAAAGTATTTTTAAAGTTTAACGTTTTCTTATATATTGTAATATTTAATAAAAAAAATCCAATATTACTAGTCAAATAGTTATATTGGATTAATATCATTTCATTCTAAAAACTTATTTTTATAAACAATGTATTCCCATAAAATTTTTATTTAGTGTAATACTACTTTTATAATTTTTAGTTTTAATACACTTTTTAAAGATAATACATAGTTTAATTAACAGTTTACAAATCCTGGTCTCCTGGTGATCCCTTCTCCTCTTGTGATCCTGGTGGACCTGGTGGTCCTGGTGGCCCTGGGGGCCCTGGGGGTCCCGGTGGTCCTGGTGGCCCTGGTGGTCCTGGTGGTCCTGGTGGCCCTGGTGGCCCTGGTGGTCCTGGTGGTCCTGGAGGACATGGAGGAACTGGTGGATATGGAGGCCTTGGATGACATGGATCAGGCTTTGGTTTTCCATCTTCACCTATATAGTTCAAACTATCATTTAATTCCCTTTGATTAATTATTTGATTATTTAATTTACCTGATTTCATAATTTCACCTCCTAATAAAAGATATTACATTCTTATTATATTCAATACTGAAACCAAGTAATAGGCTTATAATACCGTTTGTTTATCTCTTATTATTAATAAATATTATTGTTTTGTATTATTTTTATAATAATTTCATACAGCGTCGGGTTGTGTCTATTTCCCATATGTCATTATTAGAGTAAGTGTTGTATTTGCATAAAAAGTATGATATCCTAACCCAATATGACTAAAATACCCTATAAAAATAAATCATCTTATTCAAGAGACATATCGATTTACTTTAATGTGTGGGGTGGATAAAATGTTACATATTAAACTTTTAGTGAACAAAATGCTTAATAATAATTCTTTTTATTCATTACTATAATTTTATTATTAATCTATAAATCTTTTATATTTATGAAAGAAAAAAAGGGAACTAGCAATTATTGTACTAGTTCCTATTATTTTATTAAGAATGCCCTATATAAAGGATTTGTTTTAATTCGATTTGTAGTTCCTATATTAGTATCAGCAAGTTTAAAGTTACTACTTATATCATATTTATCTTTATTGTTTAATATTTGTTTTAATGATTTTGCATTACCATTATTTGATTTAACTTCTATTAATGTAAGTTAATTATTATATCTTGTAACAAAGTCAATTTCAAGGCTACTTGACTTATGATAATAATATAAATCTTTATGTAATTTATTAAAGGCATCTGCAATAATATTTTCAAAGATTGCTCCTTTATATACTTTTAAGTTTCCCCTAAGTATATCTGCTACTGTGGCTTATTCAAGCATAGACACAAATAATCCTGTATCTGTAACATAAATTTTAAATATATCATCAATCTTGTTTCCTTTAAGTGGTGATTCTAAATTTGATAGATTATAACATAATGCAATAATTCCAGCCTCTTCTAACCATTGAATAGCATTTCGATATTCACTTGCTCTTGCATATTTTTTATAACCGAATATTGGAACTTATTATTTTCCTTAGCTAACTGGATTGTTATAGAATTAAATACTTCTAATATTTTTTTGAGTTCTACGTAGTTAGTCATTTCTTTTTCATTTTCATCAAGATGCTTTTCAAAATCATCCTTGTATTGCTCTAAAATATGTCTTTGTGTATCCTAAACTTGATTCATATCATGTGTATTAAGAAATACATTTACGACTTCAGGCATTCCTCCAACACATAAATATTCTTTAAAATATGAAATAATAGTTTTATTAACTGATTTAGATAATTTTTCTTTAGTCTCAAAGCAATTTTCAACATAAGAAATAACATTATCAGATATTCCTTTTGCCCATAAATATTCTTTAAAATCCATAGACTTCATATAAAGGATTTTCTCTTAACCTGTTGGAACACCTTTTGATTTCTTTTTATTATATCCTCTTATTCCAAGTAAAGAACCTGTACAAATAATATCAAATCTACGATCTAACATAAATGGTTTTACAGAATATCGAGCATTGGAGCATTCTTGTACTTCATCAAATATTAAAACTGTTTCATTTGGTATAAACTTACTGTTTGGTAAACTAGCTGACAGATCTTTAATAATATTATCAATAACTAAATCACTATCAAATTTTTTTTAAATTATCATTATCTTTAAAATTTATATAAACATAATATTTATAGTACTCTTCAGCAAATATTATTGTTATTGTTGTCTTACCTATTTGTCTTGCTCCTCTTATTACTAGTGCTTTTCATTTAACTTTTAAAGATTCTTTCCATGTAATCCTATCTATATACTATTTTTATTTTTTATCAAGAAAAACAAACAATTTTTATAGGGAGTTTTATACAACATTTGCGCTTTTTATAGTAATTCATATAAACAAATTTATAAATGTAATTATATAATCTTATGTTTAATTAATTTATAAAGTTTTAATTAAGAGATTTTCTGGATTTCATTTAAAGAATTTGTTATTCAAATATAACATTTGATTTATAGTATTAACAAAAGACCAGGTTATAATCTGGCCATGCTTACTGTGTCATTACATCATGATTTATACTTATTTTTCAAAAAGTTTTTTATACTCAATTCTATCATTTATAGGATTAAATATATCATTTTGTATGTTTTCTATAAAACCTTCATACCAAGATAAAGTACAACTAGAACAAATATCTTTTGTCTTAACAACTATTCTATTTAGGAATGGACTAGTATATTGAT
>JAEYQM010000070.1 GCA_023410025.1 Bacillota bacterium | reverse complement strand
TAACAATAGGTGGTATAATTGCTGGAATAAAAAGTATGAAGCAAGGAAATAGTTTCTTTAAAGCGTATGATAATTATATTAATCAAAACTGGGCTCAATCATTAGCAATTTCAATGGCACTTGCATTGACAACATTTGCTATTGCTAATCGTGGGAGTTTTTGCTTTAAAGCTAGAACACTTATTGTAACTGAAGATGGTTATAAAAAAATTGAAGATGTAGAAGTTGGAGATAAAGTTTTATCATATAATGAAGATACATGGAATAGTGATTATAATGAAGTAGTTAGATTATTTAGAAACACAACAGAAAAATGGGTTCATATTGATGTAAATGGTAAGACTATTACATGCACTCCAGAAAACCCATTCTATATTTTGAATGCTGAAGATACTCCAATTGTTGATTTTGAAGGTCGTAACAATAGTGAACATAGAGGCCAATAGGTAAATGCTGGAAATTTAAAACCTGGTATGAAAGTATTGTTATCTAATGGAAAAAATGGTATAATTTAAAATGTAATTAATGAAGAGTTAGAAGAGCAAATTGCTACATATAACTTTGAAGTAGAAGATCTGCATAATTATTATGTTGGAACAGAAGGTATTCTTGTTCATAATGTATGTGAAGTTCCATTAGGGTAATCATTACTGAAAAAGGAGTTCCAGATTCCACAGCATTAAGATATACAAACAAAGGTAATATTTATAAAGCGGCAACATATGGCAGTGATGGTAGAATTGTAGCGCGTATCGACTTTATCGGTGCACCTCATAAAATAAACGGAATTTCAACTTTACATCATGTTCATACAAGGGTGTATCAAGGAATAGGCTATAAAAAAGATGTTATATCACTCATTGATTATTTAGGGAGATTACCATGAGCGCAAGTTTAAATTTATTAATTGAATATAAAGACAAAGTGAACTTAGAAACTAATTTCAAAAATAGTGACTTAAGTAAAATTTCTGATTATTGTTTTGAAATATTAAAACATGCTATAAATAAAAAATTAGCTGTCCAAATACATATGAGAGATTATGGATATAAATTTCTTTGGCGAGATCTACAAATGCATGAAATGGTGCTTGATATTAGTGGCAGTTATGTTTATGGAAATGCTGAAGATATTTTAGATGACGATTATCAAGAAAAGCCTACTTCACTGATGGTTAGATTATCAAATTTACAAGCTTTTATTTCAGAATTGCTTAAATCAGAATTAATTAACAATTTATATTTATATTTTTCTGATGATGATGTTTTAGAAGAAAATTATACAAGCATAGATTGCAAAGTCGAAAATTTTTCAAGTAAGTTTACTGAAATTATTAACACTCAAAATCCTTTTGCATACAAAGTTAGATTCGAAAAATAACATTCTTTTAAAAAATAAAGAGAAGTTGGTAGTAAAAACCGACTTCTTTTTTATAACTTGCTTATAACTTTTTTATAGTGACACTAGATAATAAGTTTATAAAATTGATAATAAATTTGCACTTAGAATTCTAAAAAACAATTAACTTTAATGAAAAAACATTTTAAAGCACATTATTAATGATTTACAGTAATAAATAATTTTTTACAACTTTGCATTAATACGTATTCAATAGTACTTGAATATGTCCTCAATATGTCGTCAAAGTAACTCGATTATTTAAAAACACAATATAAAAATGGGTTTATGTTGATGTAAATGGGGAGACTATTACATGTAATCCAGAACACCTGTTTTATATTTTGAATGCAGAAAACACATCGGTTGTTAGCTTTCAAGGTAGAGATATCAACAAACATACTGGACAATGGGTTGAGGCAGGGAAATTGAAAGTTGGCCATAAAGTATTGTTCAGTAATGGAAAAAATGGTATAATTACAAGTGTAGCAACTGAAGAGTTAGATGAGCAATGGAAACATATAATTTCGAAGTAGAAGACTATCACAATTACTATGTAATCAAAGAAGGAATTCTAGTTCATAATACTTGTGTTGAGTTTGAAGCGTAAAACTAGCAACATGAATATGCTAATTATGCTAAGGCTTTTTGATTTGATGGGCCATGGAATAAATCTAATGTAAAACTGTTTAAAAAAGCAATTGTAAACCATGTTAATGATGGTGCTACAGTAATGATGGAATCTAAATATAGAGGCATAGCAACTAATTTGTATTATAATTCGGTAACTGGTATTGGTATTCATCTCAAGCCAGAAAATATATTCTGGACCGGATGGAAACTTTCCCCAGGACAGTTAGCTTTTAATGGTATAATAACATAAGGAGGCAATAAAATGAGTGAATATACGGGAAGCCATATAGGCCTTGGAATAGTGTTTTTAAAAGATAAGCAGGAAACAATTAAAAAGGCTTTAATGGAATTAACAAGAATATATGTTTCTAAAGAATATACTATTACTAATTATTGTAATAAAACCGATGAAAGCAAAGAATATTCAACAAAAGATTTAACTGATGAATGTATAGAAGAACTTATAGTTAAAGATTATTTTACTATTAAATTTGAAACACAAATTTTAAATGAAAAAACACAAATATTGATTTCAAATAATATTATAGAAAAAAACTATGCAATTCAAATAAACTTTCATGAAGAATCATTGCTAAATTGTTTTAACAATAATTATTCAGAATGCACAAAATATATAGATAATTTGGTAGTTTCATTATTAAAAAAATTTAAGTTTGAATATGCTTTTTGCGATAATAATGCAATCTTTGAAATATCTGATAAAAATCAAAATTATTCATTAGTCTATATTCCTAAAAATCAAAACTTAGTTGTTATTAGACAAAGTTGGGAAATTGATGGATTTAGTGAAAGAGATAAAAAACTAATAGGAAAATTCATATTAAAAGTTAATTAAAAATTATTAACTATAGTTTATAGGAGGTAGAATAAATTCTATCTTCTTTTTTTATTTTACTTGACTTATACCTTTTTTTAAGTGACACATATACACAACAAAAGAGGTATATATGATTACAGCAGGATTCACTCAGTTGCCGATTTAATTAAATATCACAGAAATAGGAAGTACATCACTCAAAGAGAACTTGCGGAAAAAATAGGTGTTCATTATTTAAGTATTTTAAAATGGGAAAAATGATTATGATTTAAAAGAGTTGACTCAATCATCAGAATGGATATAATATTTGAAGTAAGAAGATTAATATTTTTGGTTTACAATTTTGTAACTGTAACCAATTAAATTGCATTTTCATGTAATATTGAGTTTATAAAATGAATTAAATGTAAATTTATATTTAAACCATATATACAATTTGTTGATTAATGAAAAAATATGTAAACTAAATTTTATACCCTTAATATGATTATGTAATATATCATATTAAGGGTTTTTATTATCTTCTCTTAATTTTTCTTGGTAAACCTATATCAATTATAAAATATAAAGCTGTTAATATTGCTCCTATAATAGAAGTAATCATGGCAATCATTGCTCCAGCTCCTAAATAGGAAGATTCATAATTGAAGTCCTTATATACTCCTAGGATTGTTGTAACTCCAACTGTATTTCTATTTAAATTATTAAATAAGAAGATACTTAGAACAAAGGAAAAAAATAGTAAAATATTTAAAAATAACTTTTTGTTAGTTGTTCTTAAATATCTTAGAGCTGTAAATGTAAATAGTATAGATAATATAGCAGGAAGTGTATATGCTAATAAATTTATAAAACTAAACTTTACATCAGCTGATAAGAATTCGCCAACTTGAGTAATCTTGCCTCCAAATACAGCTTTTGTTCCATTCATTATATTTTCACTTTCATTTTTTAAAGCAGGTAAAAACATCATAAATAGAATAATAAAAGAAGAAATAAATATTAAAACTGGTAATAACCTATGTATTTTTTTCATAAGAAAAGCCTCCTATTTTTAGTATTTGAAAATATATAAATATAATAAAAAATAAATAAATTTATTGTTGTATTTTTTAAATTATTGTTATATAATTACCTTGTATAAAGGAGGAATAGAATATGGGTACAACAGGAATTATTTTAATAGTAATAGGAGTAATATTACTAATTGTTTTATTTGCAGCATCTTATGTGAAAGTAAGACCTGACCGTGCATTTATCATTACTGGTCCAAAAGGATCAAGAATCGTTACTGGTAAAGCAACTCTTAGAATACCTTTCTTTGAAAGGATTGACGTTTTACCACTTGACTTAATTCAAGTAGATATTCGCACAAGCTCTGCAGTTCCAACTAATGAATTTATCAATATATTCGTAGATGGGGTTGCCAATATCAAAATTCAGTCAGACACTGATTCATTACGTCTTGCCGGCGAAATTTTTCTTACAAGATCGTTAGAAGATGTGAAACAAATTGCGAAAGAAGTTCTTGAAGGTAATATGCGTGAAATCATTGGTCAAATGAAATTACGTGAATTAGTTCAAAACCGTGATAAGTTTGCAGAACAAGTTAAACTTTCTGCATTACAAGACATGAAGAAAATGGGCCTTGATATTGTAAATATTACAATTCAAAACTTTACAGACAAAAATGGCGTAATTGATGACCTAGGGGTTGACAATATTGCTCAAATCAGAAAAGATGCATCAATTGCTAGAGCTGTCAGCGAAAAAGAAGTTGAAGTAGCAACAGCTAAAGCAAAAGAGATTTCCAATGAGGCAAGAGTTAAATCAGCTTTACAAATGGAAGCAGATAATCATGATTTAGTTATTCGTCAAGCAAAATTAAAACAAGAAGCAGATGTTGCAAAGGCTATTGCGGATGCTTCATATAAAATTCAAGCTGCTGCTGAAGATAGAAATATCAACATTGCTAAGCAAGAAGCGCAAATTGCTTTAAGAGAAAAAGAAATTGAACTTCGTGGAAAAGAAGTTGAAATCGAAGAAAAAACACTTGAAGCTAAGATTAAGAAGGCTGCTGAAGCTGAAAGATATGCTCGTCAACAAAGAGCGGATGCTGAATTATATATCAGAATTAAAGAAGCTGAGGCTTCACTTGCTGAACAAGAAAGAAGAGCTCAAGCTATAAAACTTGAAGCTGAAGCAGAAAGATTCTCTCAAGAACAAAAAGCGATTGGTATTCAAGCAGTGGGTATTGCTGAAGCAGAAGCAATTTCTAAGAAAGCTGATGCCATGAAGAAAATGGAAAGTGCTGCCGTATTAGAATTAGTATTAAATTCAGAAGTATTACCAAAGATTGTTGCTGCAGCTAGTGAACCATTAACTAAAGTAGATAAGATTACAATGTACGGTGATGGAAACCAAACTAAATTAATTGGTGACATTATCAATACAAGTACTAAAGTTCTTGAAGGTGTTAAAGAATCTACAGGACTTGATCTTGCTAGTGTTTTAGCTGGTGCATTTGGAGCTAAAGCTTTAGGAAAAGATTCAAAAGAAGAATAGTTTCATAAGAGGTCTATGACCTCTTTTTTTATGTTTTTATTTATTTCGAATTCGAAGCAAATAATTAGATATAATTTTAATTAATTGCTATAATAATAATATAAGAAATAAATAATTAAAGGAGATAAAAATGGAAAAATTATTAGGGATTCACCATGTAACAGCCATAACAAGTAGTGCTGAAAAAATATATAATTTCTTTACTAACATATTAGGATTAAGACTTGTAAAGAAAACGGTCAACCAGGATGATATTAATACATATCATTTATTCTTTGCCGATGATTCAGGAACACCAGGAACAGATATGACATTTTTTGATTTTGCTGGAATTAGAAAAAAAGTAGAAGGAACAAATGAAATTTCTCGTACTTCATTTAGAGTTCCAAGTGATGAAGCATTATTATATTATAAGAAAAGATTTGTTAAATATAATGTTAAACATGAAGAGATTAAAGAGTTATTTGGTAAGAAAGTAATATTTTTTGAGGATTTTGATGAACAGCAATATGCCTTGTTTTCTGATACTTTTAATTCTGGTGTTAAAGCAGGAACGGCTTGGATAAAAGGGCCAATCCCAAATGAATTTGCTATTAATGGATTAGGTCCAATATTTTTAAGGGTATCCGATGAAAGATATATGTCAGTAGTTTTAGAAAAAGCCTTATTTATGAAAAAAACTAATCAATCTGAAAACTTAATCCTATATGAAATGGGTGAAGGTGGAAATGGTGCAAGTGTAATTGTTGATGTAAATAAGGAGTTAAATAACGCGCAACAAGGATATGGAACAGTCCATCACGTAGCTTTTAGAGTAAAAAATGAAGAAGTCTTAAGAGATTGGATTAAATATTTAAAAGAATTACAATTCCCAAATTCAGGATTTGTTGATCGTTTTTATTTTAAGAGTTTATATTCAAGAATGTATCCAGGTATCTTATTTGAATTTGCAACTGATGGACCAGGATTTATTGATGATGAGGAAGATTATGAACATTTAGGAGAAACTCTAGCACTTCCACCAAAATTTAGAAGTCAAAAATCAGAAATTACTAAACTAGTAAGACATATTGATACAAAACGCAGTGATAAAATATTTGAAAAGGAATATCTTTAATTATGAATAAAACATTAAAATCAGTAAGTATTATGATAAGAGCCAGTAATACATTGCAAGAAGTATTAAAAAAAGATATTTCTTGTTATAAACTTAACCCTGCAGAGTTTGGAGTCCTAGAATACTTATATCATAAAAATGAACAACAAATAATTCAAATATGCGATAAACTACTAATGCCTAACAGTAGTATGACTTATGTTATCGATAAATTAGAATCTAAAGATTTAGTACAACGAAAAGTTAATGATGATGATAAAAGAAGTACCTTAATTGAGTTAACTGATAAAGGTAAAAAATTATTTGATGAAATATTTCCAAAACATGAATTAAAAATAAATGAAATATTTTCTGTATTAAGCGATGAAGAAATTGAAACTTTAAATACCTTACTTAAAAAAGTGGGTTATAATTGTAAGAATATAATAGAAAAGGAGAGTTAAAATGATTAGTTTAAATCCCGAAAAAATAAGTTTAGTTGATAATAAGAAAATCTTAAATGGTACAATTATTCCTAGGCCCATTGCCTTTATTACCACATCCTTTGATAATAAAGTAATTAATGGTGCTCCATTTAGTTATTTTAATATTGCATCATCTGATCCACCACTAGTTATGTTTTCAGTAAATAGAGTAAACAAAAAAACAAAAGATACAGCTTTAAACATATTAGAAAGTGAAGAATTTGTCATACATATAGTTGATGGTGATAATTTAGAAAAAATCAATAAAACATCAGAAAGTTTACCTCATAAAGAAAGTGAAATATCTAAATATGAATTAACTTTAGTGAAAAGTACTAAAGTCAAGGTTCCAGGTATTAAGGAATCAAAAGTAAGACTAGAATGTGTTTTAGAAAAATATATTGAACTTCCAAATACTGATCTATTTGTTGGAAGAGTAGTTTATTATCATTTAGATGAAAATGTCTATATCGATTCAAAAATAGATTTTGAAAAACTTGATGTTGTAAGCAGACTATCAGGATCAAAGTATAGTAAATTAGGTGAAGTTATCGAAATGGAAAGGCGAAAATAATGGATTATCGTTTTTTTAAAGGTAGTAAAGATACCACTTTAGTATTATTACATGGTACTGGTGGCGATATGCTTGATTTGTTGGATGTTGCAAAATTTATCGATGAAGATAGTAATATTTTAGCTCTTAGAGGCGATGTGAAAGAAAATGGTATGAATCGTTTTTTTAAGAGATTTTCTAATGGTGAATTTGATTATAATGATTTAATAATACGTACAAATAGTTTAGTTGAATTTTTAACAGATTTATCAGAAAAATATAATTTTAATAAAAATAAATTAATTGGATTAGGTTATTCAAATGGAGCTAATATGCTTGCTAGTCTTATTTTAAATATTCCCAACTCAATAAATAAGGCTATTTTACTTCACCCTGCAAATGTTAATACAAGTGAGAATGTTAAAGATTTAAGTAATGTAAATGTATTTATTAGTATTGGTAAAAATGATCCAATAATTAACCCAGAAAATGCTGAGACTTTAGTTAACAATTTAAAAATGATGAACGCAAATGTAGAACTAGTATATACTGATCATGGTCATAGAATAACAGAAACTGAAATAATAAAAGTAAAAAATTGGCTAAGCAAATAAAATAATTACTCTTTTATAAATGTTGTGGTATAATTATTTTATGCGAGGATATTTATGAAAAAGAAATATATTATAATTATTATCCTATTTTCTTTTCTCCAAAATGTATTTAATAATTTAGGACATCCAGTTACACCATCGTTTTTAGGATTTCTAGAAATTCCAAAATTCATGTTTGGTTTTTACTATGCGAGTATGAGTTTAGGTATGATGATTGGTGCCTTATTCTGGGGTTCATTAGGGGATACCAGAAAGAATGGGAAATTAATATTATTAGGATTAACAATATACGGATTAAGCCAAATTGGTTTTGGATTTTCTCATAATCAATATATTATGATACTATTTAGACTTACAGGTGGATTTGGAATTGCAGCACCAATGACATTATTTGTTTCACTATGTATTGGCCATGCCAAGGAAAATCGAGCAAAGTATTTAGCATATCTTGCAGCTTTTTCTACACTTGGAATTTCAGTTGGTTATCAACTTGGTGGATTATTAGGTGATAGTGCATTCTTTAATAATCTTATCAAAACAAATAGTCATGAAAATGTCTTTTTATTTCAATCTTTCACATGTATTGGTTTAGGCATATTATCTTATTTCTTTATTGCTGATTATAATACTGATTCAAAAATTGTTAAAAGGAAGAATCCATTTGCTAGTTTAGGAAAGATTAAATCAATTCATCCAAGTTTATTAGTTTTTTTAATTTCTCTAACATTTATTACAATTGCTAGCACTAACTTAAGTAAATATCTAGATGTTTACTTTAACGATCTAGGTCACAATTCAACAAAACTTGGAACCTTCGTATTAGTAACCGGAATAGTTGCCGTATTAACTTCACTATTTATAGTTCCTTTCATGACAAAAATCAAGAAAAGATTGCCATTTATTGCAATCTTACAAATTTTATCAGCAATCATTGTTTTATTTGTATTTAGAGCAAAAGCAAATAAATTTATATTAGTAATCTATACAGTTTATAATGTTTACATCGTATTAAAATCAATCTATTTACCAATGGAACAAAACTACATTAGTAATGGAGCAGATAATGATTCAATAGGAACAATCATGGGAATTCGTCAATCATTCTTATCAATTGGCAACGTAATAGGGCCAATTCTAGGGGGATTCTTATATGATATAAAACCAATTGTATTATTTGATTCAAGTGCAGTATTCTTTATTTTGGGTGCATTATTGATTGTAATTGTTATGTTATTAGAAAGAAAAAAACATATATATTTAGAAAAGTAGACTTCTACTTTTTTTTTCGTGACAAATGAAAATTTTTTGGTAAAATAGTAAAGAATTATGGAGTGAATTATGAGCTTATTAAATGTTATTAATCTTTCCCATGGGTTTGGAGAAAGAACACTATTAGTTAATGCCAATTTTAGATTATTAAAGGGTGAACATATTGGTTTAGTTGGTGCCAATGGTGAAGGAAAATCAACTTTCTTAAATATTATTACGAGTAACTTACAACCTGATGCTGGAAGAATTGAATGGCAAAAAAATATTAAAGTAGGTTATTTGGATCAACATTCTATTTTAGTACCTGGAAAGACAATTAGAGATATTTGTCGCTCTGCTTTTGACTACTTATTTGAATTAGAACAAAAGATGTATAAATTATATGAAGAGATGGCAACTGATGTTGATCGTATGGATGAAATACTAGAAGAAGCAGGAGAAATTGGTGCCATGCTTGAATCTAGTGGATTTTATAACTTAGATACAAAGATTGATCAAATTGCCAGTGGACTTGGTTTAATTGATATTGGTATGGATAAAGATGTATCAATGTTAAGTGGTGGTCAAAGATCAAAAGTATTACTTACAAAACTTTTACTTGAAAATCCGAGTATTTTAATCCTAGATGAACCAACTAACTACTTAGATGAAAACCATATTAATTGGTTAAAAAATTTCTTAATCAATTATGAAAATAGTTTCATCCTAGTAAGTCACGATGTTGAATTCTTAAATACTTGTGTTAATGTTATTTATCATATTGAAAATGGTGAATTAACAAGATATACCTCTAACTATTATAAGTTTGTTGAGATGGTTGAACTTAAGAAAAAACAACAAAATTCAGCATATGAAAAACAACAAAAAGAAATTGCGGAAATGGAAGATTTTATTGCCAGAAATAAAGCCCGTGTAGCAACAAGAAATATTGCCGCTTCCCGTCAAAAGGCTTTAGATAAAATGGAAATAATTGATAAAGTACAAGAAAAACCAAAACCAACTTTTATTTTCAAATTATCAAGAACCCCTGGTCGTATTATCTTTGATGCTAAAGATTTAGTAATTGGATATGATTCACCACTTACAAAACCAATTAATGTTACTTTAGAAAGAAATATGAAAGTAGCTATTAAAGGGGTAAATGGTATTGGTAAATCAACTTTACTTAAAACATTAATTGGTAAATTAAATCCTTATTCAGGAGAAGTAATTACTGACCCATTCCTAGAAATAGGTTACTTTAGTCAAGAAGATAATCCATCAAATAAAACAGCAATTGAAGAAATTCAAGATTTATTTCCGGCTATGCTTAATAATGAAGTAAGAAGTGCTCTTGCTGGATGTGGACTTACAAGAGTTCATATTGAATCAAAAATGAAAGTATTAAGCGGTGGAGAAAATGCTAAGGTTAGACTTTGTAAGATAAATCTTCAAAAGACAAATGTCTTAGTACTAGACGAACCAACTAACCATTTAGATGTAGATGCAAAAGAAGCTTTAAAACAAGCTTTAAAAGAATATAAAGGAACAATCTTACTTGTAAGCCATGACCCTTATTTTTATCAAGATGTAGTTGAAGAAATTTGGGATGCTGAAAAGTGGTCAACAAAAATAATTTAATAGTGCATTAATTTTGTTAGATTAGTAATATTTTGATATAATAATACAATGAAAGGATTATTGTATCATGAATAAAATTGAAGTTTACGAATTTAGTGATCCCGTATGTACATGGTGCTGGGGAAGTGAACCTATTATCAGAAAATTAGAACAATCATATTTAGATAATATTAGTATTAAATATGTTATGGGTGGATTAATAAAAGATATTAAAAACTTTTATGATCCTGTAAATGAAATCGGAATC
Organism: Bacillota bacterium; assembly: GCA_023410025.1. GTDB lineage: Bacteria > Bacillota_I > Bacilli_A > ML615J-28 > CAG-698 > JAEYQM01. The sequence continues at coordinate 42,404 of JAEYQM010000070.1, read as the reverse complement.
GATCCATATAAATCTAATATTAGTGTTGGAAAACATTGGAATGACGCATCAAAAGTTCACAAAATGCCACTTGATGGAAATAAGTTTGAAATGTTTGATGATCAAAACCATTCAACTATTCCCCAAAATAGAGCATATCTTGCTATTAAAAATCAAGATGAGGATGGGTCAAAAAGATTCTTGCGTGCTTTAAGAGAGGCTAGTGAAGTATATGGAAGAAAAACAAATCGTTTTGAAACATTAATTGAAATTGTTAGTGAGACAGGATTTGATGTTCCAAAGTTTATTGATGATTATCATAGTTTATCATTAGACTTGTTTCAAAAAGATTTAGATATGTGTAATAAATATAAAGTTACTGGTTTTCCATCATTTTTAATCAGATATCAAGACCGTGAAGTTTTATTACGAGGATATCAAAAATATGAAACAATTAATGCCATTATTAAAGAATTAACAAATAATCAATTTAGAGAAGTTAAATATATTTTCAATCGTGATAATGTAATAGACTTTCTCTATGAATATAATCGTGTTGCAGTAATTGAAGTAGCAGTTAATTTTAATGTTACATTTGAAGAAGCAGAATCTATGTTAGATGAACTTGCTGAAGAAATGTATTTAGTTAAAATACCAGCAGGAAATGGATATTTCTACGATTTATATCAAGAAAATCTCGAATGTGATGAAAATGGTGTTTGCTATAGTTAAAAAAAAGAACATTTAAAATGTTCTTTTTTTTATGATAATTATTTATCATCATTTGGAGTATTGCTTACTTTTGGTTTGTTCATACTATTTTGGCCAAATTTTTGACTTACTTGTCCTTTATTCAATCTTTCAGTAAACTCAGTTTTCTTTTTCTTATTTAATTTAGTTAATATAATAACGATTGGTACTATAATTGCAATAATTGGTAGAATTCTTACAAAGAAAGTGAAAATAGAAAATAATCCATTAAATATTCCTTTCCAAGAATTCCATACTGTATCAAAAAAGTTTTCTTTCTTATCTTCTGAAATGTCTTGATCTTTAAAAATTGAAATAGTGACTAATGAATATAAAACATCAGTATTAATTTCATTTACCTTTCGATATAACTTTTGTAATTCATTTTCAACTTCTCTTAGTTGATTAAGAAGACTAACTAATAATGCATCACTAGCTGTATCAAGTCTTTCGTTTATTTTATCTCTTTGTAGTTCAAGCGCTGCTATTATGTTTTGATAGTCATAGTAGTTTAAAGAAAGATCTTCTGAATTTTTACTTAGATTAGACATTTTATATTTATTTTCAAGATCAATTAAGAAAGAATCAAGTCTTGTTGTCTTAACCCTTATTTTAATAGTTGTATAATTTTCAGTTTGATCTTCATATTCAGTCCACTCATCATCATTTAATGATTTTTTAATTTCAAGAACTTCTTTTCTGATATCAGAGACATAAAGCTTTGCTGAAACAGTATAGACAATTATACGGTTAGGTTGGTTAACCACATCATAATCAACTGGATTACCATTAGAACCACCATCGTTTCCACCTGTGTTGTCACTATCAATTGTTTTCCCACAACCCACTAATGTAAAAAACAAAAGTAGTACAAAAAAACTTACTAATATTTTTTTCATTTATATTCCCCCTTTATGTAATTATAACATAATCAAAAATTTATGTAAATATATATTAAAGTTTTGCTGTCTTTTTAGTATATTCGTGATATAATTTAATAGGTGATAAAATGTATAAGATGTTAGAAAATTACAATGCAATAATTGTTTGCCCTGATAGTTTTAAAATAAAAATTTTAAAAGATTATAAGGATAGTCTAATTAAAGCTAAGTTTATTACAATCGAAAATTTAATAGAAAAACTTACCTTTTCTTATGATAATATTGCAATTATAAAAGTTGCCAAAGAATTTAATTTAAATAATGATGTTGCAAAGATGTATATTAATTCATTATTATATTTAAATATCATTGAGAATAATCAAAAGTTAGAAATCTTAGAAGATATTTATAATTATCTATTAAACAATAATTTAATTAAATTTGATAAATTATATGTTGATAGTATAAGAGATAAAGATATTATTATTTATGGGTATCCATATATTAAAAAAGAACATATGTTTTATCTATCAAATCTAAATTATAAATTTGTTGAACTTAATTTTAATAATGAAATACCTAATACTATATATAAATTTAATACTTTCTCTGATGAATTATTTTACACATTAGAACAAATATCAACACTTGTTAAAAATGGAACGGATATTAATGATATTAAAATAATTTGTAATGAGGATTTAGAAATTATTAAAAGATTTTTCTTATTATATAGTATTCCATTAAACTATAAAAATAATTTAACATTATCCATGATTGAAGAAATTAAAAAAATTGATTTTAATAATTTTGATATTAATAATATAAATATTAAAAATATTGAAATAAAGGATAGTTTAATTAAAATAATTAATAAATTTCCAAAAGATAAATATGATAATAAAATATTTAGTGATTTCTTAAAATACAACTTAGAAAATACAAAATGTAAAGATATAGTCTATAAAAATGCAGTTGAAATAATTAATATAAAAGATTTATATGTAATAGATAATAAACATATTTTTATATTGGGTTTTTCTAATGGTCAATTTCCAAGTATATATAAAGATGAAGAATATTTTAAAGATAGTGAAGTTGAAACTTATCAAATTGATACATCACTTGATAAGAATAAAAATGCAAAAAAGGAATTAATTACAGCTTTAAAAACTAATAATATTATAAGTCTAAGTTTTCATGATAATCATAATTCAGAAAAGAAATATGTTTCTAGTTTAGTTAATGATTTATTTATTAAAATAGAAAATATTGAAGTTGACAAATACTCTGTCTTTAGTGATAAATACAACAAGTATATCTATGCAAGTTTACTTGATTTATATACAAAATTTGGTTCAATTTCACCTAGCTTAAAGTCTTTAAATAGTAAATACGACATTGATTATATGAAGTATGATAATAAGTTTACTGGTATTGATATTGAAAAATATATAGATAATTTAAATGGAAAACTTAATTTATCGTATACATCAATTGATAGTTATTATAAATGTGCATTTCAATACTATATAAGTAGGGTATTAAAGTTAGATATTTATGAAGAAACATTTCCTTTATTTTTAGGAAGCCTATTTCATGAAGTTTTAAAATATGCATTTACTGATGATTTTGATTTTGATACAATTTGGAATAATTTTATTAATAATAGTAAATACCAACTTGTAAATAAAGAATTACATTTATTAATAAAACTAAAAGAAGAACTAAAGTATATTATTGAAATTATAAAAGATCAAAATAATATTATTGGTTACAAAAATGCTTTATTTGAAGAAAAGGTTAACTATCATAAAGAAGTTAATAAAAATGGTAAAATAATAGATGTTAACTTTGTTGGTATTATTGATAAATTATATTATAAAACTTTAGAAGTTGATGGTCAAGTAGTTACCTATGTTAGTGTTGTAGACTATAAGACTGGTAACTTAAATATTAAACTTGATTTAATTGACCATGGTTTAAGTATACAACTTCCAATATATCTATATCTTGCTAGAAAGATTGATAAACTTCCTAATGTGAAGGTATATGGATTTTATCTCCAAAATATCTTACATAATGAATTTACTGCTAGTAATGAAGAAGAATATTTAAGGATTAAGAAGAAAAGTTTAAAATTAAATGGTTATACGATTGATCAAATAAACCCATTGTTTGAATTTGATTATACAAAAGCTAATAGTGAAATAATTGATGGTTTAAGAAAAAAGAATGATGGCACTTTCTATTCAACATCGAAAGTATTAACAGAAGAACAAATTTTAGAATATGATAATAAAATTGATAAATTAATAGATCTATCAATTGATAATATTTTAAATGCTAATTTTAGAATTAATCCTAAAATATATAATTTTGAAAACATTAGCTGTAAATTTTGTAAATTTAGTGATATATGCTATCATAGTTTTAGTGATAATGAATATATAAAAAATGGTGATAATAATGGTTAAATGGACAAACTCACAACACAAAGCTATATATGAATCGGGTAAAAATATTTTAGTATCAGCTGGTGCTGGTAGTGGTAAAACAGCAGTATTATCAACTAGAACTATTGAAATTATAAAGAAAGGAATTAATATTAATCAGTTATTAATCCTAACCTTTACTCGCGCATCAGCATTTGAAATGAAAGAAAGAATCAGAAAAAAACTAAAAGAAGAAAACTTAACTAAACAATTAGATTTAATTGATACAAGTTATATTACAACTTTTGATAGTTTTAGTTTAAGTATTGTAAAGAGATACCATTACTTATTAAACATATCCCAAAATATTAAAATATCACCAGATAGTTATATTAAAATTTTAAATTTAAAAATTATTGATGAAGTCTTTGATGAATTTTATGATTTAAAGGATATTGATTTCTTATTATTAATTAGCGATTTTTGTATGAAGGATGATAAAGATATACGTCAAGTAATCAGCAGATTCTATGATGAACTGGACAAAAGAATTGATGTATTAGGTGAACTGAATACAATTAATCATAAATTAAATGATGAAACATATTATAATGATTTAAAAATTCAATATCTTGATGTTTTAAAAATAAAAATTGCTGACCTACGTAATTTATTTGTAGATCTATTAAATAATAGTGGATCTAAGGTTTATCAGGTGATAGATAATTATTATAAAGAATTAGATGATTTTGATTATCATAGGATTAAAGAGATATTAAAAAATATTGAATTGCCTAGAAAAACTAATGACTGTACAGAAAACTATTCAGATATTAAAAAAATTATTAGTGAAAATATTAGTAGTATTTTAGAATTTATGCATTATGATGATTTAAACGGATTAGTAAATGAACATCATTTAACTCATAAATATATCAAACCAATTACTAAGATATTACAAAAAGTTATTTTAAGAATTGATGAAGAAAAGAAAAAACAATCATTATATACATTTAATGATATAGCTCGACTTGCAATAAAATTAGTTTCAAACAATGAAATTGTTAGAAATGAACTTCAAAATGAATTCTACGAAATAATGATTGATGAATACCAAGATACTTCCGACATTCAAGAAGAATTCATTAAAAAAATTTCTAATAATAATGTCTACTCTGTTGGTGATATTAAACAATCAATCTATCGTTTTCGAAATGCAAATCCAAATATTTTTAAAGAAAAATATGATAGTTTTGGATTAGAAATAGGTGGAATTAAAATTGATTTATTAGATAATTTTCGTTCTCGAAAAGAAGTATTAAGTTCAATTAATACAATATTTAATCGCATTATGACTGATAAATTAGGTGGAGCTAATTACCAAGCATCACATCAAATGATTTATGGCAACAAAAATTATGATCAAAATTTTGATGAAAAAATTGATTACAATATTGAAGTTTTGGATATATCCAAAAGAAGTGATGAGTTTAAAAGAAATGAAATTGAGATATTTACAATAGCAAATGATATTAAGAAAAAAATTGATGATAAAGTAAAAGTATTTGATGGTAAATTAAGAGAAGCAAAATTAAGTGACTTTGCAATTTTAATTGATAAATCAAGTGATTTTGATTTATATAAAATGATTTTTGAATATGTTGGTATACCTCTTCAAGTATTTAAAGATGAGTCTATTACGGCATCATTTGACTTTAAAGTTTTATTAAATCTTTTTAAATTTATCTATAAAATAAGTATTAATGAATATGACAATACAATAAACTACTTATATGCAAGTATAGCCAGAAGTTTTTTGTTTAAAATAAATGATAATGAAATATTTCTAAATATTACAAATAAAAGTATTTATAATACAAATATTTTTATTAAATGCAAAGAAATTGCTAGAAGTTTACATAATTATAGTATTTATGAATTTGTTAATATTGTGATAGATAATTTTAATTATTATGATTTGATTATAAAGATTGGGGGAATAGAAGGGGCTATAAAAAGGGTTGAATATTTACTTAATTTAGCTTATGAATTGGGTTCAATTGGATTAACCATCGGAGAGTATATTGATCACTTAGACAAAACTTTTGAGCTTGGACTTGATATACCATATAAGGTAAGTATTGGTAGTGATGATGCTGTTAAGTTAATGACAATTCATGCAAGTAAAGGATTAGAATTCTCTTTTTGTTATTTTAGTGGTTTAAATCATAAATTTAATAAATCAGATATAAAACAAAGATTTATATATGACCCAAAACTTTCTATTATTACCCCTTATTATGATAATGGAATTAAGGAAATATTTGTAAAGGAATTATACAAATTTAATTTTGATTTTGATGAAATTTCTGAGAAAATCAGATTATTCTATGTAGCCTTAACCCGTGCAAAAGAAAAAATTATCCTTGTAGATGAAGTTGATCTTGATGACATTAAAGATATTAGTTTGTTGAAGATTAATAGTTTTCATGATATCTTAAAGAATTTCTATGATAAATTTAAAGTAACTAAAATTGATACATCATCACTTTATAAATTATCAAATAGTTATCAAATTAAACATATCAAGAATTACAAAAACAGTATTCCTGAAGGTGATAAATTTACTGTTCAATCAAATAACTATACATATGAACTAGTAAGTGAATTATCAAAATATTCAAAGAATATCTCTAAGGTAATTACTAAAGACGAATTTGAAAAAATGGAGTTAGGAACAAAACTTCATAATATTCTTGAACTATTAGATTTTAAAAATAATGATATTAATCAATATATTAATAATTTAGATTTAGAAGAAAAATATAAAAATGTCATAATAAAGTTCTTTACAAGCAAATTATTAGAAAGAAGAATGGAAGCTATTATTTATAAAGAATATGAATTTTATACTAATGACAGTCACGGAATAATTGACTTAATGATGGAGTATTATGATTATATTGATATTATAGACTATAAACTTAAGAATATTGATGATGAAAATTATTTTAATCAATTAAGAGGATATAGGGATTATATTGTAAGTGTTACCAAAAAGAAAGTAAATATTTATCTATATTCTTTATTTGATGGAATATATCAAAAAATAGATTAATAGGAGGATTTATGAGTTTTGAAAATCTAAATCGTATGTATACAAAATCTTCTAAATGGGATATGCAACGCATAAAACATGGTGAAGATATAATAGCATTATCAGTTGCTGATAGTGATTATAAAACTTGTGATAAAATAACTGATGCTATTATTAAAAGGGCAGAGCACGGGGCCTTTGGTTATACATACTGTGATAATGAGTATTATGAAGTGTTAATTAATTGGTTTAAAAATGAATATGGCTATAATATTAATCCTGAATCAGTTATTATTACTCCAGGAATTTTAGTAAGTTTAGGTGTTGTTGTTAGGGTATTATGTGATAAAAAAGTATTAATTAATACACCTGTATATTATAGATTTCATAATTTAGGGAAGAACAATAATAAAGAATTAGTAATAAATAAACTTAAAAATAATAATGGCGAGTATTCAATTGATTTTGTAGATTTAGAAAACAAATTAAAAGAAGTTGATTTGTATGTATTATGTAATCCTCATAATCCAGTTGGCCGTGTTTGGACATACGAAGAAATTAAAAAAATAGTTGATTTATGTAAGAAACATGATGTGATTTTAGTAAGTGATGAAATTCATTGTGACTTAGTTTTATTTGAAAATAAATTTACTTCTGTTGGTAAGTTTATTGATGTTTATGATAAAATAATTATTGCAACCGCTCCAAGTAAAACATTTAATATTGCTGGTTTACAACTTGCAAACACAATAATTCCTAATAATGAACTTTTATTAAAAGTTAAAAATGAATTAAGCTCACTAGAATTATTAGGCCCAAATTTATTTGGAATATATGCAACAATTACAGCTTATAAAGATTGTAAAGATTATTTAGTAGAACAAAATAAGCATATTGAAAATAATTATTTATTATTAAAAGACTTTTTTAATAAATATATTTCTAATGCTATAGTATCTCCTTTAGAAGGTACTTATCTTGCCTGGATTGATATGTCATTTACAAACTTAAGTAGTACAAAAATTACTAATGAACTTGCAAAATATAAGTTAATTGTAAGTGATGGAATAATTTATGGAACTGAGGCTGATAAATATATTAGGGTTAATCTAGCTTGTAGCAAAGAACAATTAATGGAAGGATTAAATCGAATTAAGAACTTTATTGATGATCTTTATTTATAATATCTATATATAATAAGAAAAGCAAACTTAAAAAATAAGTTTGTTTTTTTTATTATACATTTTTTGTATTGAAAAAATAATTTTGTTAAAAATAAATGTAAGAAGAGGATATTATGAAAATAATCGATAATGGACTAACACCGGAAATTTTTATTAAATTAAGAGAACTAATAGGTTTTCAAAATTATCAAAAAGAAGATGTAATAAAAGCACTTAATAATTGTTTGTATACTGTTGTTATCTTTGATAATGATGAAGCAATTGGTATGGGAAGAGTTGTTGGTGATGGAAGAATTGCTTTTTTTATAAAGGATGTTGTTGTAAGAAAAGAATATCAAGGAAAAGGAATTGGTACCATAATTATGAAGGCTATTTTTAGATATTTAAATAAAGCAGCCTGTAATAATGCATATGTTGGATTGATGTCAACTCCTAATGTTGAGGGATTCTATGAGAGGTTTGGATTTATTAGAAGACCAAACTCAAAATATGGAGCTGGTATGGTTTTATATTATAAAGGAGAGTTATATGACTAGAAAGGTTGTTGTGTTTGGAAGTATCAATGTTGACTTTGTTTTATCTGTTGATAAACCTCCTAAGATGGGTGAAACAATAAAATCAAAAAGTTTTTCAATTTCTGAAGGAGGAAAAGGATCAAACCAAGCAGTAAGTTGTGGTAAACTTTCGGGGAACGTTGATATGATTGGTTGCGTCGGTAATGATGAATTAGGATGCAAAATTATTAATGCTATCTCTAAAAATAATGTAGGGACAAAATATATTAGAAAAATTGATGGTGTAAATACCAGTAGCGCTATAATAATAAAGTCACTTGAAGATAACCAGATTATTTTAGGAAATGGTGCTAATGACTATTTAACTTGTAATGATTTAGAAAAATATATTTCGGAAAATGATGTAAGTAATGCCATTTTTATTACCCAACTTGAAAATAATATTGATGAAATATTTAAAGCTATTAGACTTGCAAAGAGTAATTTAATGTATACAATATTTAATCCAGCCCCTGCATGTAAATTTGACTTTGAAATTTTAAATTATGTTGACTTACTAATTTTAAATCAAAGTGAAACAGAAGTTTTAACCGATATATATCCATATTGTTTAGAAGATTGCATAAATTCATACAATAAATTAAAAAAAATTGGATTAAAAAATCTAATAATTACGTTAGGAAAAAATGGAAGTATTGTTATTGAAAATGGAAAGACAAAAGTAATTGATGGTGTTATTGTGAATGCAATAGATACAACAGGTGCGGGAGATAGTTATATTGGAGCAATTAGTTATTCATTAAGTCAGGGTAATAATTTATTTTTTTCAGCTCAATTTGCAAGTATCGCAAGTTCAATTAGTGTAATGAGAGTTGGTACATATAATGCTATGCCAACAATAAATGAAGTTGAAGATTTTAAGAAGAGGTATAATGATGATAAAGAGAAAATTAATAATTGATACTGACCCAGGAATTGATGATGCCGTTGCAATTGCTATTGCCATCAATAGTGATGCTTTTGATATTATGTTAATATCAACAGTTATGGGAAATGTAAATTTCGACAAAACAACTTTAAATGCTTTAAAACTTGTTAACTTTTTTAAAAGTAATGTTAAGGTTGCTAAAGGTTCATGTGCTCCACTTATTAAAGAGATGACGGAAGCAAAGGATGTTCATGGTGAAAGTGGAATGGATGGCTATCAATTTACTGATTTAAGTGATAAAAATTTGATAAATGGAAATGCTATTAATGAGATAAGTCACATTCTTTTAAAAAATGATGATGTAACCCTTTGTGCAATTGGTCCCCTTACCAATATTGCTTTGCTTTTAAAAATGTATCCTGAGGTTAAACCCAAAATTAAAGAACTTGTTTTAATGGGTGGTTCTATTACTAGAGGTAATAAAGGAGTTATGAGTGAGTATAATTTCTACTCCGATCCTGAAGCAGCAAAGATAGTATTTAATAGTGGAATTAATATTGTTATGGTTCCACTTGATGTTGGACTAAAAGCACTAGTATATCCTGAAGATAGTTTAAAAATTAAAGCAATGAATAAAACTGGAGAAATGATTTATTCATTATTTCAACACTATCGTGGTTTTGGAATAAAAAATGGATTAAAAATGTATGATAGTTGTGCTATTGCATATCTATTAAAACCAGAAATGTTTGAAGTAGTTGATACATTTGTTGATATTGAAACAAATGGTACTTATACAAGTGGAGCATCAATTGTTGATTTAAAGAACTATTTGAAAAAGGAAAGTAACGCTAAAGTATGTATTGATATCAATCAAGAAATGTTTAAAAAATGGTTTCTTGAATCTATAAATAAATGTATATAGGAGTGTAAAATATGAATGTAATTATGTATATTGCATCAATTCTTGCTGTAGCAATTGTAATATATATGCTTATAAAAAAAGCAGATATTAAAATCACATTATTTATTGTAGGTATTGCCCTACTTTACATAGCATTATTGATGGGAAAAAGTGTTAGTGGAAATATAAAAATACTTGCACCTTTTCAAGTTATTATAGACGATTTTAAGTCCATATTGCCTAAGGCTGGATTTATTATTTTAATTCTAGGTGGATTTACAGCATATATGAGTTCGATTGGTGCTAATGATGTAACTGTACATGCATTAACAAGCCCACTTAAAGGCATAAAATCAGCTTATATTTTGGTTCCAATTGTTTTCTTGCTTGGTAACCTATTATCACTTGTTATCCCAAGTGCATCAAACCTTGCAGTTATTTTACTGGCTACATTATATCCTGTTTTAAAGAAAGCGGGTATGTCAACTTTGACTGCTGCAGCAATTATTGCAACTACTGCAACAGTTATGCCAACTCCACTAGGTGGAGATAATGTTGCTATTGCTACTGAACTTGCGAAGTATCCGGAATTTGCTGGATTAACAACAGCTCAATATGTATTCAGATATCATGCCGTAATTTCTGTTCCAACATTATTTGTAATGGCAATTACACATTATTTCTGGCAAAAATATATGGATAAGAGACAATCTCGTTTAGGCATCAAACAAGCTGAAGTAGATGTATCTAATTTAAAGGTTGTTGAAGTGAATGGTTCAATGTTATACAAGACTGTATATGCAATTTTACCAATATTCCCAATACTATTATTATTAATATTTTATCTAATTCAGTCATTAGGTGGGCCTACAATTGACTTATCAGTTGAAATGGCAGTATTAATTAGTTTTGTTATTGCAATCATTTGTGAGTTAATAAGAAAGAAAAGTTCTCGTAAAGTAATGCATGAAACTGATGCTTTCTTTAAAGGAATGGGAAGTGCATTTGGAATTGTTGCCCTACTAGTTGCTGCAACTGTATTCGTTGATGGACTTAAAGCAATTGGTATTATTGATCAATTACAAACTACAATGCAAACAGTTAGACCTTCAGGATTTGTCCTTCCATTAATATTAGTTTTACTTACGGCCTTAATTGTAATATTAAGTGGTAGTGGAACAGCCTTATTCTATGCAATGGTACCATTAATGTATAATTTAGCTTTGGCAGCTGGAATTTCAGCAATTGCTGTAACCGTACCTATGGGACTTGCCGGAAATTTATTAAGAGCAGTATCTCCAGTATCAGCAGTTGTTGTTATTGTTGCCGCAACTACAAAAGTAAATCCATTGGAGATTGTTAAAAGAACAGCAATACCAATGGTAGTTGGAGTAGTATTTATGTTTATCCTTTCAATGATTGTGTTTTTATAATTTTATCTAATCTAACTTTTGAAAGTATACATAATTAAATAAATATAATATCCTGGATAATAGTAATAATACTATTATCCTGTTTTTAATAAAATTATGACAATTTATTAATATGGTTACAAATTATGTTATAATAAATATAGTTTAAAAAAGAAGGTAAATATGGAAGTTTTAGAAATTTATAAAAAAATAAAAGAAAAAATTAATTTAATAGATTTTAATTCTCTGTGGAATGGTTTTTCTGAATTTAGATTTGCTCTCTATGATGATGTCTATGTTTACTTTGATGGTTTTCAAATTTTAAAGGATGATAGGTTTATTGGTAATACAGCTATTAATTATGGGGGTGAATATGTTGCCATTTGGAGATTGGATTCTGCCAAGTCAATGGATATTAATATCTTAGTATCAAAAATTATTCATGAAATGTTTCATGCCTTTCAATATAAATTATTTGATTTTCGATTTCCAAACGAAGTAAAAGGAATTATAAAATATGAATATGATGCTAGTAATTTAAGTATTAAATTTGAACAAAATAGATTATTAGTTAAATTATATAATCATTTTAATATTGATGATTTATTTGAATATATAAGCTGTAAAGCTTATCAAAAAAGTAAATTTGCTTATCAGTTTACTTATGAAAGTAAAGTTGAAGTTATTGAAGGTATGGCACAATTTATTGAACTATTAGTTTTAAAAAAACTAGATGCTAGTTTGTTTTATAAATATATAGGTAATTTAAAAGAAAAACTTTTAAATAAAAATAAATTATTCCCAATAAGAAATATATGTTATGATAGTGGTGCATTAATACTATTAATATGTGCAGAAAATGACATCGATATATATCATGATATTGGACTAGAAACAAGAACATTAAGTGAAATCCTAATTGATAAGTTTCCTAATATACGAAAAACATATATACCCATAGATTTAGAAATTGAAAATATTCTAAATGAATATAGAGATAAAACAAAAGAAATAATTGATAGTAAACTAAACAAAGCTACTATGGAAAAAGTCGATTATCAACTATTAGGATTAGACCCATTTAATTCAAGAAGATATTATGATTTTATCTATTGTCCTTATTTTATTGGTTTAAATATTGACAATAAATTTGTTCCTTTAGTTGGTGAATATGTAGTTTATGTTGAGGGAGACAGGGTTAAAGAACTGTACAAAATTAATGAATAGTGTTGAATTTTGATGTAATTAATGATATAATGTATAGGTAATTTTAAGGAGACTAAAATGAGCAAAATACAATATGTTTTAAATGGTGGTTATTTTAACCTAAAAGATGAAGTAAAAGAAGCATTTTATACTGATTTATACAATTTTGTAAATGATCATTATGATACGGAATTAAAGGCAATGGAATTATCAGATTTTATTGAAAGTGCTCCATATATCATAGGTTCTATCTGCGGTAAATATTATTTAAAAGAAGAAATTGGTGGTAAACTTGAAAATCAGCCAGATAATTTCTTTATTGGCTATTGTTTTAAAAACAAAATGTATTTAGATTTAATTGATCATCTAATTGACTTTTTTGCAAAATGGAGAATAATTGAAGGATGTTCAGAACCTCATGCTGATGATTTCTTTGCTAATAGTTGGGCTAGTTTAGTTGACACTGCTAAGTTTTTTAAATATACTACTGTTGCTGAATTGGAAAAAAGTCCTGAAGCCCCAGCTGTAAGAGGAGAAGTTATTATTTCTAGTTTAAATTCATGTCCTGGTGTAAGAGAAGTTCCTTATGAAATTCATGAATTAACAAAATTACCTAAACCTAAACGTGAAAATTATTTCTTTATGGGTTGGTATGATAATCCTAATTTAGAAAATGAAGCTTTAGAATATGTTAATAACGATGTAACGGTATATGCAAAATGGGGAACACATACATTCTTCCATTCAAATGATGGTTATGCGACATTTAGTGATTTATATAGTGATTTTTTAAAAGATTTTTCTAACTATGTTGGATATGAAGTTACTAAAGATGCTCCAAGACTTCCCGAACATGGTCCAGTATCAGAATTCTGTAAATATAGCATTGATGGAAAATTAAATGGTTTCTTTAGTATTCAAGATTATTATGATAAATGGATATGGCTTGTTGAATACTTAAGAGCTGGTAAAAAAGATGAGGAAACTCAAAACAAATTCATTTATGAAAATAATAAATTTGGATGTGAAGCTCAGGTAAGATGGGAACTTAATTCATTATTTGTAAAGAGATTCCATTTAGTATGGCCAAAGACTGGAGATTATAGTGGAACGGGAGTGCTTGAAAAAGTTGCCGACTTCACAAACTCAAGTATACATAAGATTAAATATGCAGTAGGAGAAAATGTTGAGTTTCCTAAAGTGTTTAATGAAGGATATACATTTGCTGGATGGTTTGATAATCCAAAAGGTGAAGGAGAAGAAGTTAAACAAATAACAACTGACTTGTATGCTGCAAAAACAATATATGCGAAATGGGAAAAGTCCGAATAGGACTTTTTTTATATTTTAAAACTATTTCTCTTTTAAAAAAACTTTATATATGTTATAATAGAAAAAAAACTATTTAAGGAGAAAGCATGAAATATAAAGTTTTAATACTATTAATTTTACTACTCGCATTAGTTGGTTGTACTGATTTGGACACTAAAGAATACAGCGTTGTTTTTATGGATGGTAATGACTATCTAGAAACTAGATTAGTAAAAGAATTTGAAAGTGTTACCCCACCAGTTGCACCAGATAAAGATGGTTATATTTTTTTAGGTTGGGATAAGGATTTATCTAGAATTACTGAAAATATAATGGTATTTGCAATCTATGAGAAAATAGAAAAATATGAAGTTAAATTTTTAGTAGATGGTGTAGTTATAAAAACAGAAACTGTTGAAAAAGGAAAAAGTGCAACTAATCCATCTAACCCTACTAAAGAAGGGTATAATTTTATTGGATGGGATAAAGAATTTAATAATATAACAAGCAACTTAGAAGTTAATGCAAAATTCCAAGAAGTTGTTGAAAAATTTGAAGTTAAATTTTTAGTAGATGGTGTAGTTATAAAAACAGAAACTGTTGAAAAAGGAAAAAGTGCTAAAGCTCCAAATAATCCAGTTAAGGATGGTTATAAATTTGTGGGATGGGATAAAGAATTTACTAATATAACAAGTAATTTAGTAGTTAATGCTGTTTTTGAAGAAATTGTGATTAAAGATCGAATTAAATATACCTCATATGTTGATTCATTTACTTACGAAGTTATTAATTCACCAAAAGATTTTATTGGTGGAATTGATTTTAATAATTCACTAAAACAAACAATTACCTCAGTGAAAAATGGTGGAAGTAGAGGGACTGATCAAATTGTTGTTTATAATCAATCAAATTTAGTAAATAGAAATATGTATGGATTTGAGATTGGTGTAAATAGTGATGGGGTTGCAATTACTAAAGAAACCCTTACAACAATGCCTAGTGGTGGTTTTATAATTTCAGCCCATGGTAAAGGTATTGATATAATTAACAAAATTAATATTGGTGATATTGTTATTTTTGATACAACTAAATTAGAAGTAAAAGTATATTTTGATAGTGAAAAATCAGCAGTAATTGGTTTGTATTCTTCAATTATTGAAATAATTGATCGAGTAGAAATTGCTTGTGGAAAATTATTGGCACTTGATTATCAAACAATTGTAGATAAAATTAATGATTCTATTTTATTATATAATAATTTATTAGTTACTTATGATAAGAATAAATTAAATGAAGTTCAAGGATTATTGTTGGATGTTGAATTCTTGCTTGTGGAACAAAATTCAATGCAAATTAAGGCTTTCTGGCATTATCCTTTAAGAAGTAGTGATAATTTTAAAGAAAGAAACAAACAAGAAGTTATTGAATTTTTAAATGAAGTTAAAAAATCTGGATTTAATTGGATTTTCTTAAATACTAATTTTAGTGGAAAATCTGTATATAAATCTAAGTATTTAGTTCAATCACTAACAACTAATTATACATATGGAGAATATAAAGATTATTTAGAATGTTTTATTACCGAAGCTCATAAATTGGGTATTAAAGTAAGTGCTTGGACAAATACATTAATTATTGGCGATGGATCATATAATAATACTTATAAAAGTGAATGGTATCAAAAAGGTTATCAAAACGAAAATAACCATAATGGAATGTATTTCATTGATATTTCTAATACTGAGGCAAGAAGTCATTTGAAAAATGTCTTTACAGAACTTTCTGGTTATGACTTAGATGGAATTGAATTTGATTTTATAAGATATCCTAGTGGTAATTTACGTGGTAAAGGAGATAACATACTATCAGGTAGTGACTCTATCTTGGATTGGGGTTATACAGATTCATTTATTAATTTATTTAAACAATCTTATCCATTTACAGGGGATTTAAAACAATTAATCCTTACTGATATAACATTAAGAAAACAATGGTTAGACTTTAAAGAGAATCTACTTACTGACACAGTTAAGATGTTAGTTGAAACAATTAGAGAAGTAAATCCTGATACAGTAATTTCTGCGGCGGTTATGAGTAGTATAAGTACTGCTAAGAATACATATTTACAAAACTGGGAATTATGGGTTAATAAAGGATATATAGATATGCTTGAACCAATGGTTTATAGTGGTGATGCCAATTATGTATATAATCAAGTTATAACAATGAATAATTTAATAAATAGTAAAGCAGAAATTACGGCTGGAATATTTCCTGAAGATAATGGAGCCTTATCGGGAATGAATGCAATTCAAATAGGGACTCTTACAGAAAGTTCACTAATTGGTTTTTCTAAATTCTCTAGTAAAGTTATTTTTAAAAATAGTAATTTAATGCATGCTTTCTCTCAAATGAATAGAGAGTATACAACTGTATTTAATGATGATATTCTAACTATATTTAATAGTTATGTATATGATCTTTTAGACAAGGTTGAAAATTATTATAAATACGTTAATAGTGATTATGATTATACTAATTTACTAAATGTACTTTCAACAAGTTATAGTGTAAAAAATGTCAATTTAATTGATGAAAATTTTAATAACATTCTTTTAGAAATTAATAAAATAAATAATACAACTATAAAAACTAAATTATCTAATATGCACAAACAAATTGAAAAGTATTTATAAATAGTATATTTTAAAACAGTTCAAAAATTTCACTTGAACTGTTTTTTATTACAAAATATTATATAATTCATTATCTTTAGTGTATTGAATAATGTAAACGTTTGTGATATAATTAAAGTGACTTTTCATATTGAAAAAGGAGATGAGTTTAATGGAAAGGACAATTGTTATTATTGCATGTATTGTGGTTGCTTTAATTGCTTTTATTGTTGCTTATTTACTTTACACTTGGGTAAAGAAGCAACCTTCCGAAAACGAGAAAATTAAAGAGGTTGGTGGATACATTCGTAAGGGTGCATCAGTATTCTTGAGAAAAGAATACATTGTTCTAGCAAAATTTGCTGGTGTAATTACTTTATTAATTTTCATTTTTCTCCCACATGGAATTTGGAAAGGTGATATTCTTGATAACATTACTATGGCGTTAGCATATGTAGCTGGAACATGTTTCAGTGCCTTAGCAGGTAAGATTGGAATTCATGTTGCAACTATAGCTAATATCAAAACAGCAGAAGCAGCAAAAAAAGGAATAAAGCCAAGTTTCTTATGTGGATTCCGTGGCGGTGCCGTAATGGGTATGGCCGTTGTTGGTTCAAGTCTAATTGGTGTTGCATTATTCTTCTTAATCACAGAGGGAAATGGAACAGCTTTATTAGGATTTAGTTTTGGAGCTTCATCACTAGCTTTATTTGCTAAAGCGGGTGGAGGTATATTTACAAAGACTGCTGATATTTCAGCTGACTTAGTTGGTAAGGTTGAACTTGGAATTCCTGAAGATGATCCAAGAAATCCAGCTGTAATTGCCGATAATGTCGGTGATAATGTTGGTGACGTTGCTGGTATGGGTGCTGACTTATTTGACTCAAATGTCGCATCTATGGCTGCAGCTCTTGTAATGGCTGTTAGTTTAGATAGTAATTTAAACAATGGAAATAATGTTGTTATGGTATTTATGTATTCTCTATTAGGACTAATTGCATCAATCATTGGTGTTAGTCTTGCGAGAATGGGTAAAAAGGGTGGGCCAACTTCTGCACTTAACTTTAGTACTTATGTAACTACAGGTATATATGCAGCATTAACCGCTGTTGCAACTGTGATATTTGATTTATCATGGAGAATTTGGGGAGCAGCAATGGTTGGTTTAGTTGTTGGTGTTATTATTGGTATTTCTAGTGATTACTTCACAGATGATAGACGTAAACCTGTTCACAGGGTTGCAAAAGCAAGTGAATCTGGTCCAGCATTTACAATTCTTTCAGGAGTAAGTTATGGATTCTTAAGTACACTTCCAGCTATGATTGGAATTGGTATTTCATCACTTGTTGCCTATAAATTAACTGAACCATTAGGTGAGGGATATGCAATGTTTGGTATTGCTATGGCTGCTGTTGGTATGTTAAGTATTGTTGGTATGATTATTAGTAATGATGCATATGGCCCAATAGTTGACAATGCTAGAGGACTTGCAGAAATGGGTAATTTAGGAGAAGAAGTTCTTGAGGTGTGTGATACACTTGACTCGGCTGGTAATACAGTTAAAGCCGTTACAAAAGGATTTGCAATTGGTGCAGCTGGTCTTACAGTAATTTCTTTACTAGGAGCATTTATTACTGAGGTTAATGTTGCTATTGATGAATTAGGTTTACAAATGGAAAAGATTGTTGGATTTGATTTAATGGATCCTACAGTATTCTTTGGTATATTAGTAGGAGCTGCAGTTCCTGCTGTATTTAGCGCCTTATTAATGCTAGGTGTTGATAAGAATGCTCAAAGAATGGTAAATGAAATTCATAGACAATTTAAAGAAATTCCAGGATTAATTGAAGGTAAAGAAGGAGTTGTACCTGAATACGAAAAATGTATTGAAATTGCAACTCATGGATCACTTAGAGAATTAATTCCTGCAGGATTATTTGCAATTATAACGACTATAGTAGTTGGATTAGTTGCTGGAGTTAAAGCTGTTGGTGGATACTTGGTAGGTAATATCGTTTCTGGTTTACTACTTGCATTATTTATGAGTAATAGTGGTGGATTATGGGACAATGGAAAGAAATATATTGAATCAGGAAATAATGGTGGAAAAGGTAGTGAAGCTCATAAGTCAGCCGTAGTTGGAGATACAGTTGGTGACCCATTTAAAGATACTGCTGGACCAAGTATAAACACGCAAATAACTGTTGTAAGTTTGGTTGCATCACTATTAGTTGCTATATTCTTATCAATTAGTATCTTCTAAAAAAAGTAGTAAATTTGTTGAGAAAATAGCAAAAACGTGGTAGAATAATA
Source organism: Bacillota bacterium (assembly GCA_023410025.1). Taxonomy (GTDB): domain Bacteria; phylum Bacillota_I; class Bacilli_A; order ML615J-28; family CAG-698; genus JAEYQM01. Next base: position 22,814 of record JAEYQM010000070.1, on the reverse strand, counting down.
AAGTAACTTTTAGGAGGTTATTTTATGAAAATAGTTTATGCATCAAGAACAGGCAATGTTCAAGCGTTTGTTGATAAATTGGGTGTGAAGGATACGCTTCAAATTGAAAATGGATCAGAAACCGTGAATGAACCATTTGTTCTAGTTACTTACACAGATGGATACGGAGAAGTTCCTGAAGAAGTAATGGATTTCCTTCAAAGTAATGGCGATAAAATAGTTGCAGTTGCTGCTAGTGGTGACACTGGTTACGGGGAAGCATATTGTCTATCTGCTGATGTAATAAGTGAAATGTATAATGTGAAAATCTTATCAAAATTTGAGTTTGATGGTTCACAAGATGATGTAAATGTATTTTTAGATGAATTATCTAAATTATAAAAATTAATCTTGAAACTATATAAAAATTTTTAAGAGGAGGATATAAGATGGAAAAATATGTATGCGACGTATGCGGTTATGTTTATGACCCAGCAGATGGAGACCCAACACAAAATATAGCTCCAGGTACAGCATTCGAAGACCTACCTGAAGATTGGGTTTGCCCTGATTGTGGTCTTGGCAAAGAAGAATTCAGCAAAATGTAGTAAGGAGTTAATTAATGATTGCAACTGAAATTAAAAAAGACATATATTGGGTTGGTGCAATTGACTGGGGACTAAGAAGTTTCCATGGGTACACTACACAAAGAGGGAGTACCTACAATGCCTACCTAATAATTGATGAAAAGGTAACTTTGATTGATAATGTTAAGGTTGGTTTTACTGATGAAATTATTTCAAGAATTAGTTCTGTAATTGATCCAAGTAAAATTGATGTTATTATTTCAAATCATGGTGAACCTGATCATAGCGGTAGCTTACCAGCTTTATTAAAGCTTGCGCCTAATGCAAAAGTATATGCAGCTGGTGGTGCTGGCGCTAAAATACTTAATGCTCAATATGGTGAAATGGAAGTAATTCCTGTTAAGACTGGAGATAGTATAAACATAGGTAAAAGAACTTTACAATTTAGTTTAGCACCTATGGTACACTGGCCAGATAATATGGTGACTTATTGTCCTGAAGAAAAAATATTATTTAGTAATGATATTTTTGGTCAACATTACGCGACATCTAAACGCTTCGATGATGAAGTTGATTTAGCAATTGCTTTAGAAGAAGCAAAACAATATTATGCTAATATTGTTTTACCTTATACAAAACAAGCTAATAAAATTACTGAGGTTGTAAAGGGATTGGATGTTGAAATGATCGCTAATAGCCATGGAGTTATTTGGCGTGGACATGTTGATGCAATATTAAAATTATATGATGATTTAGTAAATTCAAGAAAAAAAGAAAAAGCAGTAGTAATTTATGATTCTATGTGGGGTAACACAAAAACTCTTGCATATACAATTACTGAAGCTTTCCGTAATGCCGGTATTGAAGTATTCTTAACAAATGTTGAAGATACTCCAAATTCTAACTTAATTACAGAAATCATGGATAGTAAATATATTGCTATTGGCTCTTCAACATTAAACAATAATATGTTACCAACAATTGCTGGTTTCTTATGCTATATGCGTGGATTAGCACCAGTGAATTTAAAATATGTTGCCTTTGGTAGTTATGGTTGGGGAGGTCAAAGTATCGAGCAAGTTGAAAATGAACTTAAAGGTATGAAACTTGAACCACTATTACCACCTATTAGACAATATTACACTCCAAAACAAGAAGATCTAAAGAACATAGAAAATCTTATTATTGAAGCATTAAAATAATAAAAAATTAATTAGCATTGACGAAAGTCAATGCTTTTTTTATTTTAGTAACATTTTTTAAAAGTTAGAATATTATATAAATGTAAAAAAAAATAAAAAAATTAGCACTAAACTATTGACAGTGCCAAAAATAATGGTATAATATAATTGGCACTAGGGAATATAGAGTGCTAGAACAGAAAATTAAAGAAGGGGTGTAAGATTATGTTCTATATCAAAAAAAATAACAATAATGATTTAAGGAGTCTTAGTGATATCTTCTTTGGTGATTTCTTTAACCTCCCAAGAATTATTTCAAATGATAATTTTATGAAAACAGATATTAAAGAAGAAGATAAAAACTATTTATTAGAAATGGATATACCTGGATTTGAAAAAGAAGATATTAAGATTTCTTATGATGATGACTATCTAACAGTATTAGTAGAAAAGAAAGAAGAAAAAGAAACAAAAGATAATAACTACTTAAGACGCGAAAGAAGTTTTGGTTCAAAAAGCAGAAGTTTCTATTTTGAAGATATTGATCCAGAAAATATTCAAGCACAATACAAGAATGGTATCTTAAGTATTAATGTTCCAAAAAAAGAACAAGTTGAAGTAGAAAAAAAATATATTAAAATAGAATAAATTAAAAGGGCACTTTGTGCCCTTTTAATTTACTAAAATTTAAGATATTTTAAAGTTAATTATTTTAAAATTATAATATAATTATAGAAGAAAAGTAGTTTAATATCTTATTCACTTAACATATAACCAATTAATTTTAAATTAATTAATATCTTATAATTAATTCCACTTTGACTAACTACTTATATATAATTAAATAAGGGGGATACATGGAAAATTATATTGTTTTGAAAAATGTCTTTAAAGAATATGGCACAAAATTTAAATTTATTGCTAATAACGATATTAGCTTTGAAATTAAAAAGGGTGAATTTGTTGTTATTGTTGGTGCAAGTGGTGCAGGAAAAACTACACTACTTAATATTCTAGGGGGAATGGATTATCCTACTAGTGGAGAAGTAATAATAGATAAAGTTGATATTTCAAAACTAAATATTAAAGATCTTACAAAATATAGAAGAAATGATTGTGGTTTTATATTTCAGTTTTATAATCTTATTGCTTCCCTGACAGCAAAAGAAAATATTGAACTAGCAATAGAAGTTTCAAAAAGTAATTTAGATAGTAAAAAGTTACTTTCTGAAGTTGGATTAAGCGATAAAGCTAATAATTTTCCATCTCAACTTTCTGGTGGCGAACAACAAAGAGTTGCAATAGCAAGGGCGCTTGCTAAAAAACCAAAACTTTTACTTTGTGATGAACCAACAGGAGCCTTAGATTATGAAACTGGAAAAAACATTTTAAAACTTCTTCAAGAAACATCTATAAAAAACAATATGACTGTAATTATTGTTACTCATAACCAAGCAATTACACCTATTGCTAATTTAGTTATTAAAATGAAGGACGCGAAAATTAGCGAGTTTACATACAATCAAAATCCTTCAAAAGTTGAAGATATTGAGTGGTAATTATGAAAAAGAAATTATCATTAAATATATTAAGAGAAGTTATAAAAAGTAAAAGTCGCTTTATCTCAATATTTTTGATTATTGCACTAGGATCAGGATTCTTTGCAGGTCTTAAAGCAACAAGTCCAAACATGGTAAAATCTGTTGAAACCTATTATGAAGAAAGCAATTTAATGGATTTTAATATAAAAGCTTCTACTCTATTTATGGAAGGTGATATTGAAAAATATAGAATAGATGAGGTAGAAGATATTGAACTAAAAAATGAGTTTATTGCCAAAGTTTTAAATATTAAAAATGAATTAGATAATGTATTAGTAACTACTTATAATCCTGATGCTAAGATTAATAAACTAGATTTAGTAAAGGGAAGATTTCCAACTGAAGATAATGAAATTGTAATAGAATCTAATAATAATAGTGACATCGTTTATAACATTGGTGAAGAAATTACTTTAAAAACAGATTATTTAAAAAATAAAACTTTTACTGTTGTTGGAATTGTTAGAAGTCCCTTATATATTACAAATAATAGAAATATAAATAATGACCCAAGAAGTTCAAATCTATTTGTTGCTGTATTAGAAAGCAATATATTGGTCCCTGGTTATACTGATATTTATCTTACTGTAAAAGATAAACATAATCCATACAGTGATGAATATAAAAACCATATTAATAGTTTAAAAGATAAAATAAGTAATATAAATGAACCATCATCATATATCTTTACAAGATTTGATATTCAAGGTTATAAATCATTTTATGATGATGCCTTAAAAGTAGATATTGTATCAACAGTAATACCTATATTTTTTGCGTTTATTGCCCTTTTAGTATCACTTACTACTATTATGAGAATGGTTGATGAACAAAGGATTGAAATAGGAACATTATTTTCTTTAGGTTATAGCAAAAAAGATATTTGGTTAAAATACTTTGTATATGCTATGGTTCCAACTATCTGTGGAACGATAATAGGGGTTATTTCAGCAACTCTAATCCTTCCACCAATTATCTTTAATGCCTATAAAATGACTTATATAATCCCAAATATTATTTTAGTATTTAAATGGGATTATTTATTAATAGCAATTGGAGTAGCTACTTTTTGTACAACATTATCAACAACATTTTCTTTATTAAAACTGTTAAAAGAACCTCCAGCAAATCTTCTTCGTCCAAAAAACATGAAATCAGGAAATAAAATTCTTCTAGAGTACTTTGGTTTACTTTGGAATAGATTTAGTTTTAATTGGAAGATGACTTTACGTAATTTATTTAGATTTAAACGAAGAACTTTAATTACTATTTTAGGTATTGCTGGTTGTAGTGGATTAATGCTTACATGTCTAGGGATTAATAGTTCAATAAATAAATTAAATGACAAACAAGAAGAACTATCAATTTATGACGGTTTGGTTGTTTTTAAAGATGAAGAAAGTCTAAAAAAATTAGATAATTTAGAACTTGATTATATTAGGGTTAATCAGTTTCTTGTTAAAATTGAGGGTGATGATACAGACATTAATATGATTGTTTTTGATGGAGAAATTGATCCATTTATCAAATTAAGAAACAGTAAAACAAAAACTAATTATGTATTAAATAGAGATGATATTATTATAAGTGAGGGAGTAGCTAAAAAACTAGACTTAAATATAGGTGAAGAAATTACTGTCATTGACAACCAAAATAAAGATTATAAAATAAAAATAACAAAAATTACTGAGAATTATATTTATAATTATATTTATATTTCTAAGGATAACTATGAAGTATTATTTGGAGATATAAATCTAAACATGGCTTTATTTAACACTAATTATCTAAAAGATACAAAAGATCAATTATTAAATGATGATGATGTAATGTTGTTAAATATAAGAGAAGATAATTCTAAGGTAATTAGTAATAGTTTAAGTAATATGAGTTTTATAGTTGCCATAATGATTTTTTCATCAGCAATATTAGGTATTGTCGTGTTATATAATTTAAGTAATATCAATATTACAGAAAGAGCAAAAGAATTATGTACTTTTAAAGTAATGGGGTTTACTAATTTAGAGGTTAATAATTACATAAATAGAGAAAACTATATATGTACATTTTTTGGAATTATTTTAGGAATTGTAATTGGTAAATATTTTGAAGAATATATATTAAGAATAATTAAATCAAATAATATTTATTTCATTCGAGACTTTAATATTTATTCGTTTTTATTAGGAATTGCTCTAACTATTGTATTTACAGTTTTAGTAAATATTCTATTATATTTTAAAATAAAACGCTTAAATATGGTTGATGCAATGAAATCAGTTGAATAATAATATATCTTGTGTTAAAATATACTTTATAAACTTTAATCAGTTTATTAGGAGGAAATATGCATCGTAGTTATCTGCTCGTAAAAGAAAATGATTTTAAGATATTATCAGATGAGAATATTTTAAAAGCTGATAGTATTATATTGGACATTAATGAAGCTAGTTCGATATTTGTGAACTTTTCAAAATATGAAGATTTATTTAAAGATTTTAAGAATCGAAAAATTGATGTATTTGTGAAGATTGACTTTAATAATAAAAAAGATGCTTACAAAAAATTAGATTTCTTAAATGGAGAATATATTAAAGGTTTTTATCTTGTTAATTATACAATAAATAATTTAAGAAGTTTTAACTTAAAAGTTAGAGAGTTTGAAAAGAATAAAAAATTATATTTTAAATCACTAATTTTTATATGTAAGATTAATAGTGTTCATCAAGCAAATCGTTTAAAGAATATTTTTAATAACCCAAGATTAAAATATATTAGTCTAGATAGAGTTGATGGGATTGATAATGATTATTTAAAAGATAAAGTAGTTAGATTTTCAAATGATTATCGAATCAATTTTATTGAAAATGATAAGATTGTTAACGAAATTAATAAATTAGATGTTGCTAATGAAAAATATAACTTGTTGAAAGAAGATGTTGAAAAAGCTAAAGGGCTTTTAGAAGAATTTAGTAAAGCAACAAAGGATGTAAGAAAAGATTTACTTCAATCTAATTCTTTAGAAAGAAGTTATCAAGTATTAGAGTTGGCTAAGAAAATTGATATGATTGATGCATATCCAGTAGTCTATTATCGTTTGAAGAAGAAAAAAGAAACTGTATTAAAAAAAGAAATTAAAATTAATAAGTTTTATACTTTAGGTGAAGAAATTGCGAATTCAGTTAGTCATGGTATAGGTATATTATTATCTTTTCTGGCTTTAGTTTTACTTATTATAAAAGGTGGATCTAAACTAGAATTATTTAGTTATATTGTCTTTGCAATTAGTGGTATAATTTTATATACTATGAGTACTTTGTATCACGCATTAAAATTAGGTGATAGACCTAAACTTCTATTTCAAAAGTTTGACCATATGACAATTTATATTTTAATTGCTGGGACTTATACACCATTTTCCTTAATGGCTATTGGTGGAAGTTTAGGAGTTAAGGTTTGTATATTCTTATGGTGTGGTGCTTTATTTGGATTGCTTCTTAATTTATTTGCTTTTGGTAAATTTAGATTCTTACATATGTTCTTGTATGTTGCTTTAGGCTGGGTAGCAGTATTATTTATGCCTTCAATTGTTTCTTCAATAAGTCGTGATGGGGTAATATTATTATTCTTAGGGGGATTAATGTATACAATTGGTATATTCTTTTATGCCCTTAAACTATTTAAATTTACCCATATGGTATGGCATATTTTTACTTTATTGGGGACATTGCTTCATTTTATTACAATTCTATTATATTTATAAGAAGAACTTAAACTTGAAAAAGTTTAAGTTTTCATTTTCCAAAAACTATAGAAAAAAAACATTTTTTATGGTATGATATCATAAGAGGTTAAATTATGAACAATAAATTTTATGAAATACTAGACATTATAATGTTAGATCGTAATGACTATCAAGATGGTGAAATTAAAGAGATAACAATTAGTAAGGAAAATCTTTCTATAGTAATCAGTATTAATTTTCCATATGTTATTGATGTTTACTATGTGGATGTACTTATTGATAGGTTAAACCGCTTTTTCATTGATACATTTGGATATGTATCAGTTGATGTAAGGCTATCATATAGTAATACAAACATTAGCAATGAATTACTCTATAGATATTTTGATAGCATTATTGAAAAATTAGTAAGTTCTAAACCACGCTTCTCTGTATTTACATGTTTTAATCGTGATATTGTTGATGGTAAAATTAATTACTATGTAGCAAATTATGATGATTTAGAGATACTAAATGGATTAACAGGTGAGGTAAATAATTTACTAAAGAGATATGGTCTATCAACAGGTGTTAATATTAGCATTAGTAATTTTGAAGTTCCAATTGAAACAATAATTAAGAAGAATCAAGAACTTAGTAGTTATGAGGTTTTAAAGGAACAAGAAAATTTTGAGAGTAAAAAAACAGAACCTGTAAAGAATAATGATCAAACTAAGGGTAAGAAACCACCACGTTTAAAAGCTTTAATTAATCAAACACCAACTCAACTTTCTGATATTCCAGCAAGTGAAGTTGCAATTATAGAACATCGCCAAAAATTTAATACCAGTGAGATTGTTGTAATAGGAGAAGTAATTACAAAAGAAATTAAAGAAATTACTTCTAAAAAGGGTATTAAATACCGTATATTACAAATTACTATTTCTGATAAGACTGACAGTTTAATTTGTAAGACTTTCTTAAGTAGTAGTAATCCTAAACTTAATGAATTCTATGAAAATGATGTTAAAGAGGGATTCATGGTTAGAATTGCCGGTAACATCGAATTTGATAAATTTGCAAATGATGTTGTTTTAAATATCTTAGAAATGATGGTATTAGGTGAATCAGAAAAAAGTGTAAGAACTGATGATGCTAAAGTTAAACGTGTGGAACTACATGCTCATAGCAAGATGAGTGTTTTAGATGGAGTAATGGACATTGGCGAATATGTTGAAATGGCAAGTAACTTTAAACATAAAGCTCTAGCTATTACAGATACATATAATGTTCATGCCTTCCCTGATTTCTATGATGCTTGTAAGAAGAGAAACATTAAACCAATATTTGGGGTTGAAGGTGCATTTGTTGATGAATCAACATTTAAAATTGCCCTTACTGATGAAAACATTGATTTACGCAATTCAACATATGTTGTCTATGACGTTGAAACAACTGGTTTATCAAGTAAATATGATGAGATAATTGAAATCGCTGCTGTAAAGATTAAAGATGGTTTAATTATTGATGAATTTAGTGAATATGTTAAACCAAAAAAATCTATTTCAGCATTTATCACTGAACTTACAAGTATTACTAATGATGATGTAAGAAATGCACCTGGAATAGAAGTGATTTTACCTAGATTTAAAGAATTCTTTAAAGATTGTGTTTTAGTTGCTCACAATGCAACATTTGATAATTCTCACATTTATGAAAATCTGAAAAGATTAAATATCTATGATGGAGAAATGCCAACTATTGATACTTTACAACTTGCAAGAATCAAATATGCTGGAAATAAATTAAAGAAATTTAATCTTAAAGCCCTAGCAAAGTTTTTTGATGTTGAATTATCACAACACCATAGAGCGATTTATGACTCAAAGGCTACAGGTTATATTTTTATAAAAATGTTGAATGATTTACTTGATGAGAAGATCACCAATTATAATCAAATAAATAGTTTAATTAATTATGATGATGCATATAAACAAAGTTTTCCAACCAGTATTACCATTTTATCAAAAAATGCAATAGGTAAGAAAAATCTTTATAAGATAATTTCTGATTCACATACAAAATATTTATATAAAGAACCAAGAATATTAAAAAGTTTTTTAAATAAACATCGTGAAGGATTACTTATTGGTAGTGGTACAATGGAAGGTGAAATCTTTGAAACTGCTTATCAAAAGAATTTTGATGAACTTGTAAGTAAAATGAGTTTCTATGATTATATTGAAATCCAACCGACAAGTACATATGAAGTTTTAGTTCAAAGAAATAAGGATGAATCAGTTAGAGAATATATTAAAGATACCATTAAAACAATTATTAAGGCAGCAAAAGTTGCAGGTAAATTAGTTGTTGCTACTGGTAATGTATTTCACTTGAATAAAGAAGATAAGATTTTTCGTGAAATTTATATTGATGCCCCTAAGATTGGTGGAGGAACACATTCATTAGCTGATATTGATAATGTACCATCATTTCACTTTATGTCTACTGATGAAATGTTATCTGAGTTTGAATTCTTAGGAAAAGATGTTGCCTATGAAATTGTTGTAACAAATACAAATAAAATTGCTGATATGATTGAAACTTATGAATTATTTCCTAAGAAATTATTTGCACCAGCTGATGATTCATTTAAAGATTTGGGTATTCCTTCATTTAAAGATGGGGTAATCAATATGAGTTATACGGTTGCAAAAAATAGATATGGGGAAGATATTCCTAAATATATTGTTGATCGTATTGAAAAAGAATTAAAGAGTATTATTGGTAATAACTTTGCTTCAATTTATTACATCTCACATATGTTAGTAAAGCATTCAGTTGATGATGGATATGTTGTAGGTAGTAGAGGTTCAGTAGGTTCAAGTTTAATTGCTAACTTAATGAATATAACTGAAGTTAATCCATTACCACCACATTACTATTGTCCTAAATGTCATTTCCATGCTATTAAGATGACTGATGAAGAAAAGAAGATTTACCCAAGAAGCAAAGAACAAATTAAATTTGAAGATTTATTAAATGCAGCTGATACTGGTTATGACTTAGAAGAACAAGATTGTCCTATCTGTGGAAGTAAGCTTAAACAAGATGGAGTTGATATTCCTTTCGAAACTTTCTTAGGATTTAAGGGAGATAAGGTTCCTGATATTGACTTAAACTTTTCAGGAGAATATCAATCACGTGCTCATGAATATACAAGAGAATTATTTGGCGCTGATCATGCCTTTAGAGCCGGTACTATATCAACTATTGCCTCTAAAACGGCTTATGGTTATATCATGAAATATTTTGAAAAACGTAATATGGTTGTAAGAAAAGCAGAAGTGGAAAGACTTATTACAAAGGTTGAAGGTGTTAAACGTTCAACTGGTCAACATCCTGGAGGAATTGTTGTTCTTCCCAAGGATATTGATTATACTGATTTAGTTCCAATTCAATTCCCTGCTGATGATCCAGATTCTGGTTGGAGAACAACACATTTTGATTATCATAAATTTGAAAGCAATTTATTAAAACTTGATATACTTGGCCATGATGATCCAACAATGATAAGGCATTTGATGGACTTTGTTGAGGCATATCCTAATGAATTTCCATTTAGTACTGTTGATGGCATTCCTTTAACTGATAGAGGTGTATTTGCTTTATTCAATGGTCTAACATCTCTAAAACTTACTCCTGATCAATTTGCAGGGGAAACAATCGGAACTACCGGAATTCCGGAATTTGGTACAAGTCTTGCTAAGGACATGTTAAGTGAAATTAGACCACAAACTGTAAGTGACCTACTTAAGATTTCTGGTTTAAGTCATGGTACAGGGGTATGGCAAGGTAACTCAAGAGATTTCTTCTTAGGATTAAAAGAAGGTTATGCTAAAGTTCCATTTAAAGAATTAATTGGTTGTCGTGATGACATAATGGTTTATTTAATGAGTAAGAATATTCCTGCCAATGATGCTTTTAAAATCATGGAAGATGTTCGTAAAGGACGTGGGGTATCTTCTGATTTTGAAAAATTGATGATTTCTTACAATGTTCCTAAATGGTATATTGAATCTTGTAAATTAATTCAATACATGTTTCCTAAAGCCCATGCAACAGCATATGTTATTATGGCTTTAAGAATTGGTTGGTTTAAGGTCCATCGTCCAATATTCTACTATGCAGCCTATTTTTCTAGACGTGCTGATACATTTGATGTTATAACAATGTCAAGAGGTTATGAAGCAATTAAACTTAAGGTTAATGAATTAAGAGAAAAGATTGATAATAAGACAGCATCTGTTAAGGAAAGTGATTTATATTATTCATTGTTATTATCTTTAGAGATGACAGCAAGAGGTTACACTTTTGAACAAATGGATATTAGAAATTCTGATGCAACAAAATTCTTAGTTTCTAGTGATCGTATGAGTCTTTTAATTCCATTTAATGCGTTAGAATCACTTGGTGATTCAATTGCATACTCAATTGTTAATGCAAGAAATGAAGCAGAATTTACATCTAAAAAAGATGTATTACGTAGAACTAAAATTACATCTACTCAATTTGAAAAAATGAATATGATGGGTGTATTTGATGGATTACCTGAAGATGATCAAATAGGTTTATTTTAAATAAAACTTAAAATAAAAAAATAAATTTTTGATTTTTTTCAAAAAATGTATTATAATAAATATAGAAAAGGAGTTTGATAAAAATGAAAATAAAAGCAAATAATCCAGTTCTATCTAGAATAGAAAAATTTAGTGGTGAATACGAGTATGCAGCATATAATGCTGCAACATATAAAGGTGTGGCAAAGAAATCATTCATCTTTGTTGCTACAGCATTATTTGGTGCTTTACTTGGTATTTTAATGTTGATGAATAATCCGCAAATGCTTGTTGGTGGTTCACTTGTTATTATTCTTGCAACATTTATTTCCGGATTTGTTGCATTTGCAAGCCCTAGAGCTGCAAAGATAGCCGGTATCATTTACAGTTTATTTGAAGGAATGTTTTTAGGAGCAGTAAGTGTTATTTTTGAAATGGTATATCCAGGTGCTGTTTTAGGAGCTTTACTTGGAACAGTAAGTGTTGCTTTAATTGTATCAACTCTATATTTTTCATCAATTGTTAAGGTTAATGGAAAATTTGTTAGAGTTTTACTAATTGCTGTTATTAGTTTTATATTTACTCAACTAATTATCTTAATCTTAAACTTAATTTTCCCAGCGGTTATTACACCTTTAATAAGTAATTTTGGAGTACAATTATTATTTTCTGGAATTGTAATCCTAATTGCTTCATTATATTTAATGTTTGATTTAGAACAAATTAGACAAGTTGTTGAGGGTGGTCAACCTAAGGAAATGGAATGGTATGTAGCATTTGGTATTGTTTATACAATCCTATGGTTATATATTGAAATGTTAAGACTTGTTGCACTTGTTTTAAGTAAAAGGGATTAATATCAAAACCTAGTAAATATTTACTAGGTTTTTTTTAATAAGCTTTCATAGATATATTTCTTTAATAAATTGGTATTTTGTAGTATAATATGAAATAGGTGAAAAAAATGATGATTAAGATTATTCCAAGTAAGCTAGAAGGAAATGTAGATATACCAGGTTCAAAGAGTTTAACACATCGAGCCTTAATTTGTGCAAGCCTATCAAAAGAAAAAAGTGTAATAATTAATCCCTTATTTAGTGAAGATATAAAAGAAACTATAAAAATATTAGAAGCATTAGGAGTAAAGTTTATTGTAACAAATAAGTTTATTGAAGTATATCCTCCTAATAAACTTGAAGTAATTGATGAGCTTGTATGCATGGAATCAGGATCAACGATGAGATTTTTAATTCCTCTGATTTCCCTTTTAACTGATAAATTTAAAATTAAAACAAGTAAAAGAATGATCTCAAGAATTAATACAACTGACTTAAGTGATTTAAAAGGATTAAATTTTTCATTTGATGAAGAGTATATTTATGTCAGTGGGAAATTAAAAAATAATTTATTCTTAAGTAGCCAAATTACTTCACAATGGATTAGTGGTATTTTGTTTATTTTACCACTAAAGAACATTAATTTACAAGTAGATAGTTTTGGTTCATATACATATTTAACAATCGACGTTTTAAAGGCGTTTAATGTTGATATTAATTATAATAATGGTTTTATTGTGAGTGGAAGTTATAAAGAATCAAATTATAATGTTGATTGTGACTTTTCTTCAGCTGCTTTTTTTATAGCTATGGGTGTATTTAATAATGTAAGAATAAATAATTTAAGTAAGAATAGTAATCAACCTGATTCAAGAATACGTGATATAGTTAATAATATTGATAATATTACAATTTGTGATATGACTGATTCACCAGATATTGCCATGCTTGTTGCATCAATATTTGCGGTATATAAAGGTAAAAGAACAATTACAGGACTAAAAAAATTAGAACTTAAAGAATCAAATAGATTACTTGCTATATATGAAGCCTTAATAAATTTAGGTGCCGATATTTATTTAGAAAATGATAATTTAATTATTAATGGTAAAGATTATTTAGAAGGAAATGCAACAATTAATTCTTATAATGATCATAGGGTATTAATGAGTATTGCTGCCATTAGTAGTCAAATTAAAAATCCATTTTACTTAACAGATAAGGATTGTGTTAATAAATCACTGCCTAATTTCTATCAATTATTTACATCATTAGGAGGAAAATATGAAGATTGCTTATAGTAATAAGAATGTTGAAGTGGTGTATACAAATGATGTTATAACTAGTTTAGATAGCATTATATATAGTGAAAAGAAGATGGTAATTACTGATGAAGTGGTTTATAGTTTTTATAAAAATATAATTAATGAAATCAGTAATGATTTATATATTCTAAAAAATGGTGAAGACAGTAAAAACTTTGATAATGTAATAAAGATTATTGAAGTTATGCTTAATAAAAATTATAATAAAACTGACTATATAATCTGCTTTGGTGGGGGAATGGTTGGGGATATTGGTGGTTTTGTAAGTAGTATTTATAAACGTGGAATTAAATTTATTAACATTCCAACAACCCTAATTTCCCAAGTTGATAGTTCAATTGGTGGTAAAAATGGTATTAATCATTTAGGGTTTAAGAACCAAATAGGACAAATCTTTCATCCTGATTATATCATTATTAATACTAACTTTTTAAAAACACTTCCAAAAGAAGAGTACTTATCAGGTTTAGGAGAGGTTATAAAGTATGCAGTTTTGTTTGATGAAGAGATGTTTAATAGTTTGTATGTAGGAAATTTTAATTTAGAAAGTATTATAAAAAAATGCATTAAATATAAGATTGATATTACAGTTCAAGATGAATATGATCAACATATTCGAAATTGTTTAAATTTTGGGCATACAATCGGACATGCTATTGAAGCTAAATATCATATCCCTCATGGAATTGCCGTCGGGTATGGTTTGTTCTATGAAAGTAAAAATGAATTAATTAAACAATTGCTTATTAAATATGGATGGGATTTTTCAAAAGAGTTTGAAGATTTAAAAAATTATATTTTAAAAGATAAAAAAATTAGAAATAATAAAATATCAATAATAAAATTAATAAAAATAGGAGAATTTGTAATAGAGGAGGTGCCAGTAGATGAGTATTTATAAAAGCAATTTAGAAGTTTCTTTATTTGGAGAAAGTCATGGTGAATATATTGGTCTTACCATTCATAACTTTCCTCATGGAATTAATTTAAATTTAGATAAAATAAATGAAGATTTGAATAATCGTCATAGTTTCATATATGGAAAGTCTACAAGACGTGAAAGTGATCAATTTGAAATTATTAGTGGTTATTTTAATGGTTATACTACAGGGGCTCCACTTACATTTATAATTAAAAATAATGATAAAAGAAGTGAAGATTATCAAAAACACTTAGGGGTAATTAGACCAAGTCATGGTGACTTTACTTTACATAAAAAATTTGATGGCTTCTATGACTTTAGAGGTGGAGGTCATTATTCTGGTAGACTAACATCTTTATTTGTCATTTTAGGAAGTATTTGTGAGAATGAACTTAATAAATTAGGTGTTAATATATCTACAAGAATTAAGTCAATTTATAATATAGTTGACGAGAGTAATTTTAATGATGGTTCATTAGATAAATCATTTCCAGTAATAAATCAAACTAAAAAAGAAGAAATGATTGAATTTATTAAGGGTCTTACTACTGATTCAGTAGGTGGTGTAGTTGAGACAAAGGTAAGTGGGGTAAAAGTTGGATTAGGAAATCCGATTTTTCAAGGAGTTGAATCAATAATAAGCAGTTTAATCTTTTCAATTCCAGCAGTTAAGGGAATTGAATTTGGTAGTGGATTTGATATTACTAAAATGTATGGAAGTAGTGCTAATGACAAACTTCAATTTGAAAATGGCAAAATAAAATTCTTATCAAATCATTCTGGGGGAATCCAATCCGGAATTACAAATGGTGAGATTATTTTATTCAGAGTGGCTGTAAAGCCAACCCCAACAATTTCTATTGAACAAGATACAATTAATATTTTAAGTGGTGAAAATATTAAAACAACTGTTACAGGAAGACATGATAAATGTATTGTACCTAAAATTACACATGTTATTAACGCTGTTACTGCTTTTGCTATATTTGATTTATTGTTAGGTGATAAGTAATGGATAAATTAGAAAACCTAAGAAATGAAATTGATAAGATTGATGAAGAATTAATGGAACTTCTCAATAAAAGATTAGCAATTACAAAAGAAGTTGGTTTATATAAAAAGCAAAATTTAAAAATTGTTAATGATAAAAATAGGGAAAATAATATATTAGAAAAAGCTGATAAATATTTATATAGTGATGAAATTAAAAAAATATATAAATACATGTTTGAATTAAATAAATTCTATCAAGGATTTAGATATGGTTTAATTGCAAAGGATGCAAGATATAGTTTATCACCTTTAATTTATCAGTATATGGGAATGGATAATTACCATGTAATTGGAACTGATGATTTTGATAAGACAATTAGTAAACTAAATTATGATGGCATTAATATTACTAATCCCTTTAAAGTGAAAGCCTTAGACTACTCCAAGTCTTTAGACGATTCAGTTATTAAAACCAATACTGTGAATATGATTTATAATGGTAGGGGTTATAATACTGACTATCTAGCATTACAAGAAATCTTTAGTCGTTTTGATTTTAAAGATCAATTAGTAATTGTTATTGGTAATGGTGCAACCTCTAGATCAGTGAAAATGGCTTTAAATGGTAATGTAATTTTTTTAGTAAGAGAAGTTCGTGGTAAAAATGAGTATTTAATTTCTGAATATGAGAAATTTATTGATGCTCATTACATAATTAATACAACTCCTTTTGGAACCTATCCTAATATAAGTTTTAATCCTCTATTTAGCCTTGAAAGATTCAAAAATTTAAAATTGGTATTTGATGTTGTCTATAATCCAATTAATACACCTTTAATTATGGAAGCTAAAAAATATAATATTAAGGGGGTAAATGGATTAGAAATGTTATTTACTCAAGCAGCAATTAATTATAAAATTTGGTTTAATCAAGAAGTATCAAAACAAGAATTATTAACAAAGATAAAAAAACATTTATATAATATTGTATTAATTGGAATGAGTTTTAGTGGTAAAACAACATTAGGTAAAAAACTAAGTGAATCATTAAATAAACAATTTGTTGATATTGATATTGAACTAAAAAATCAAAATAAAGATATTGATACAGTTTTAAAAACTAATGATATAACTGTCTTTAGAAAATATGAAAAAGAAGAAACAATACTTCATTCTAAAAAATTTAATCAAGTAATTTCAACTGGTGGTGGAGTTATTTTAAGTGTGGAAGCAATGAATCATTTAATGCTTAATGGTATAATTGTGTATCTTAAAACAAGTGTAGATACATTAAAAACAAGAATGGATAATTCAAGACCTTTACTAAAAAACAAAGACGCCCTAGAGAAAATGTATTACGAGCGAATTGACAAATACGAAAAATATAGTATGATAACTATTGATGAAAATATGAAGTATGATGAAATTCTGGAGATTATAAATGAAGCTATTAGTCATTAATGGACCAAATTTAAATTTTATTGGTATTAGAGAAAAACAAATATATGGAGAAAAATCATATAAGGATTTAGTTAAGTATATTAAAGATATTTCTAAAGAAAATAATTTAAAAGTAAAGATTTTTCAATCAAATCATGAAGGTGAATTGATTGATTGCATTCAAAGCGCATATAATAAATTTGATGGAATTATAATTAATCCTGGAGCATATACTCATTATTCATACGCAATTTATGATGCATTAAAATCAGTAAATATAAAGACTGTAGAAGTTCATTTAAGTGATATTAAAGCTAGGGAAGATTTTAGAAAAGTTTCCGTAATTTCTCCGGCTTGTGTGAAATCATTTATGGGAAAGAACTTTGAAAGTTATAAAGAAGCAATAAAATACTTTGTAGGTGAATAATATGTATGAAAAAGTAAAACAATATAACGCAGCACCATTAATTAAAGAAAATGAATTTTTGGTTATTGCAGGTCCTTGTTCAGTTGAAAGTGAGGAAAATCTAAACTTAACAGCTAAATTCTTACTTGAAAATGGTGTAACGCATATGCGTGCGGGGGCATTTAAACCAAGAACATCTCCATATACATTTCAAGGTTTACAGGATAAGGGCCTGGAAATATTAAAGCGAGTAAAAGAAAAAACAGGAATTAAGGTTGTTGTAGAGATAATGGATGTAAGTCAAATTCCTTACTATGTAGAGAATATTGATATTATCCAAGTTGGCGCAAGAAATATGCAAAATTTCCATTTATTAAAAGAACTTGGTAAAACTAACAAACCAATTTTATTAAAAAGAGGTTTTGGTTCAACGGTTGAAGAATGGTTGTTTGCATGTGAATATATTTTAAATGAAGGGAATTCAAATGTAATACTTTGTGAGAGAGGAATTAGAACCTTTGAAACAAGTACTAGAAATACTCTTGATATATCAAGTGTGCCAGTTATTAAAAATATCACAAAAATACCAGTTATTGTTGATCCTTCCCATAGCTCAGGAAGAAGTGATTTAATCTTACCTTTAACTAAAGCAAGTGTTGCTGTAGGAGCAGATGGGGTTATGATTGAGATCCATGACAACCCTGAAGAGGCTATGAGTGACAAAGATGAGACTATTGATTTTGAAACATTCAAAATTATTTTAGAAAACATAAAAAATATTGGAAAAGTTGTAGGAAAAGAAAATATCTAAAAACGTTTTTATGTGAGTATATATTGAAATTAAAAATGAATAATGGTAAAATATCATTGTAATAAATTAAATTCATATAAGGAGGAATTTAAAAATGGCTGTTAAAGTTGCAATTAATGGATTCGGACGTATTGGTAGATTAGCGTTCCGTTTAATGTTTGGTGCTGAAGATTTCGATATCGTAGCTATCAACGATTTAACTAATGCTGAAGATTTAGCTTATTTATTAAAATATGACACAGCACAAGGTTCATACAAACAAGATTCAGTTTCTTTCAAAGAAGGAGCAATCGTTGTTGATGGTAAAGAAATCAAAGTTTACGCTGAAAAAGATCCTAACAATTTACCATGGGGAGCTTTAGATGTTGATGTAGTTATTGAATGTACTGGTATTTTCACAACAAAAGAAAAAGCAGAAGCTCATATTAATGCTGGCGCTAAGAAAGTAATTATTTCTGCTCCTGCAAAAGGTGATTTAAAAACTATCGTTTACAATGTTAACCATGAAGCATTAGATGGTTCAGAAAAAATCATTTCTGCTGCAAGTTGTACTACAAACTGCTTAGCACCTTTAGCTAAAGTATTAAATGACAAATTCGGTATCGTTAAAGGTTACATGACTACAGTTCATGCATACACTAATGACCAAAACACATTAGATGGACCACACAAAGCAGGTATCAAATCACGTCGTACACGTGCTGCTGCTGCAAACATCGTTCCTACAACTACAGGAGCTGCTGCTGCAATCGGTCTAGTATTACCAGCATTAAAAGGTAAATTAGATGGTATTTCATTACGTGTTCCAACTGTTACAGGATCAGTTGTTGACTTCGTATTCGAACCAGCTACAACAATCAATAGCGTAGCAGAAATCAATGAAGCTGTAAAAGCTGCTGCTAACGAAACTTTAGGTTACACTGAAGATCCAATCGTTTCATCTGATATCATTGGTACAAGATTTGGTTCATTATTTGATGCTTCAATGACTGCAATGATGACTGTTGATGGAAAACAACTTGTTAAAGTAATTACTTGGTATGATAACGAAATGAGCTATACTAGCCAATTAGTACGTACTGCTAAATACTTAGTTAACAGAAAATAATTAAATTTCAAAATTTAAAACAGTTCAAGAGATTGAACTGTTTTTTTTTAACTAACTTATATAACTTCAAATAAAGAATTGATAGAAATTATTTCAAGAAACACGATAAAAATTTTAAATTATGTTTGTAGACAAATTATATTAGCCCATAAAATTTCATATTAATATTGTGTTAGTTATAGAAGTGTAATTTAATATAAAATTGTTGATACAACTTGATTTTTTTGGTATAATAATATGTTTTATAATAATATTCTAATATAGCATATAATGGGTTGATTTATATATTCATTCTACTTAATTATATTTTATTTGATATCTTGTTTTTTGTTTGGTGTTTGCTAAATAAATATATAATATATTGATTATTAGATCATATTAGAGTCATATAAAGGACAAGTAAAAATACATATCTACTAATTTTGATTTTACTATTTAAATCTTTATTTTTAATTACTGTAAGTAACTTGTGTTACTTCATTAGATATGTCACTAAATAATAAAATTTTAGAAAGCAGGAGAAAAAATTGATTACTACTACAAATATTAGTTTAAATTTTGGCGTATCAAAATTATTTGAAAATGTTAATTTAAAATTTCTATCGGGGAACTGTTATGGAATAATTGGAGCTAATGGATCTGGAAAGTCCACTTTTTTAAAGATACTTTCAGGAGATATTGAACCTTCTACTGGGGAAGTCTCTATTGCAAAGCATTTACGTATTTCAACATTAAAACAGGATCATTACGCATTTGATGAGTTTACTGTCTTAGATACAATTATCCAAGGGAATCCTCGTTTATTTTATATAATTAAACAAAAAGATATTCTTTATTCGAAAGAAGACTTTACCGATGAAGATGGATTATTGGTATCAGAATTAGAAGGTGAATTTGCAGAGTTGAATGGTTGGGATGCAGAAACCGAAGCGGCACAACTATTACAAGGTTTAGGTCTGAAAGATAATATATTATATTCACAAATGAATACACTGGGTGGTAATGAAAAAGTAAAGGTATTACTTGCTCAAGCATTATTTGGCCATCCTGATATCATTTTACTAGATGAGCCAACCAATCACCTGGATTTAAAATCAGTTAATTGGCTTGAAGATTTCATAATGGAGTTTACAGGAACGGTAATTGTAGTTTCTCATGATAGACATTTCTTAAATACTGTTTGTACACACATTGTTGATATTGATTATACAAAAATTAATCTATATACTGGAAATTATGATTTTTGGTATGAATCAAGTATGCTAATGCAACAAATTACAAAAGACCAAAATAGTAAAAAAGAAGCAAAAATCAAAGACCTTCAGTCTTTTATTGCTAGATTTTCAGCAAACAAATCTAAAGCAAGGCAAGCAACATCTAGAAGAAATTTAATTGAAAAGTTAACGTTAGAAGAAATGCCTGCTTCAACTAGAAGATATCCGTTTGTAGGATTTCAAATTGATAGAGAACCTGGAAAAGAAATTCTTACAGTAGAGGGTGTTAGTCACTCAATTAATGGAGTCAAAATATTAAACAATATTTCTTTTCGCGTTGATAAGGGTGATAAAATTGCTTTGGTTGGTGAAAATGAAATTGCAAATACTACATTAATTAAAATACTAATGGGTGAAATCACACCTGATGAAGGTAAGGTTAGCTGGGGTATTAGTACTACACAATCCTACTTTCCAAAAGACAATACAAAGTATTTTGAGAATGGTGATGTTAAGATTATTAACTGGCTTGAAGCTTTTTCTAAGGATAAAACAGTAACACATTTACGTAGTTTTTTAGGTCGTATGTTATTTTCAGGAGATAACGTATTCAAACAAGTAGGAGTTCTTTCAGGTGGAGAAAAGGTACGTTGTATGTTATCAAAAATGATGTTGAATAATTCTAATGTATTAGTTTTTGATCAACCTACGAACCATTTAGATCTAGAATCAATCACGGCTTTGAATAATGGACTTGTAGATTTTAAGGGAATTGTTATATTTACATCACATGATCATCAATTTATTCAAACGATTGCCAATAGAATTTTTGAAATTGTACCAACAGGACTAAAAGATAAAATCATGACATTTGATGAGTATATTTCACTTTAATTAATTTATTAAAACATACATTAATTTGTTATATAATAAGAATATATATATATAAGGATAATAAATTTTTTAGAAACGATAATTTTTATACCATTATTAATAATGAAACTATATTTGCTAATATAATAAAATCTATTAACTAATATAACAAAAACTAATATTAAAGTTGAGTTCTTTATTGATAGAGTTTAAATTCTATTGCCCGGTGGTCCTTAAGGTGGATTTAGTTTAGAAGACATATTAGCTGCTAGACAAATTACAAGAAATGCATGTATAGATAATATTTTCAATAAACTAGGTATAATTGAAAATTATGGTAGGGGTATAGAACGTATGTTTGAATCCTATGGTCCTTATAAATAAAACCATTTATCGATTCAAGTAATTCTTTCTTTGTTGTGAAATTAGCAAGTTACTCAAATACCTCAAACCGGACTAAATTTGGAAAGCATACAATAATTGGAAGCTATGATGAAGTTGATTATACTGAATTTGATGGTAGAGGACAAGCGATATATAGAATTGCTAGTAGCCATTACCAAAATACTTGGATTCCACATGTACATGCTTTTAAATGGTAGAAGAAAGATGTAAAATTGCGTTGAGACGGAAAAAAGGAATAGTATATCATTTTAAAAATATAGGAGGATAATTTCAGCGCAATAAATTTCTTTATTATTATATATAGTAAAGATAATAATCTTATTAGTTTAAAAAATACTGAAGTTGAGTTAGATAATCTTGGGTACATTCATAGCGTCTTGAATGTACCCTTTTGCATGCTAAATATTTTACTAGATATTCAACAATATTAAGAAAGCAATAAGATACATTTCATAGGAGTTGACTGAGAGAATATTTGTATGTAAGGTAGATTTAACTATAAAAATTTTGCTTTACAAATTCTATACTTATTTATTGAATTAATTTAATGATTAAACCCTGCATATTTTTAGACCAATTTTTAGATGGTTATAAGCAATACTAATTTGTAAGACATTTAACAGTAAACATTAATTAAATTATTGACATTAATAGTTTAACTATGTTAGAATACAAATACACAGCATTTGGTACACCAATAAGTAATAGTTCAAATTATGAAGGTATTGCTAAAGATTTATTTAAAATCAATATTTATATTTATAAAGGATATTGTTATGATGTTGAGACT
>JAEYQM010000060.1 GCA_023410025.1 Bacillota bacterium | reverse complement strand
TCTTAACTCTTTTATTTTTTCACCAATAGTCATTTATGTTTTACCTTTCCTTTAATATTTATAATCGATTACACTAACATTATACTATAATTATGTAAACTCAACAATAAATTAAATTTTGAGTATTTTTCAACCGCAAGTTGAGTTAATGATTTAGTTCGAACCCCCGCGAAACTAGGTTCAAATCAGTGGCAAGTCTCCTATAGTTTTTAAATCTAAATGTTTCATATTTACATAAAAAAATATGATATTCTAATCAAATATGGCTATAATAACTCATATAAATAAAAAATAGATCATCCTTTCAGATGACCTACAGATTTCTTAAAATGGTGACCTGTACGGGATTCGAACCCGTGTATGCATGCGTGAAAGGCATGTGAGTTAAACCGCTTCTCCAACAGGCCATAAAAAATGGCGCCCCCACTAGGACTTGAACCTAGGACCCCATGATTAACAGTCATGTGCTCTAACCAACTGAGCTACGGAGGCACCTAATAACATAGATATTATATAACAATTTGAAATAAAATTCAAGAGTTTTTTATATAATTTTCTATATTATTATTATAAATTTTTAATATTTTTATAATAAAAATATTTATTAATTATGAAACACTAATGTATATCTAATTGATCCAGTCCCATAGTCCTTTAATGTTTGAAGTTTACATATGTTACCGCTAGTAGTATTATGTAATAGCCAGCAATTACCATTTGCATCAGTGCCAATATACATCATTACGTGTGAGCTGGTAAAAATTAAAGTACCCACTTGGTATTTTTTCATTTCTGATTCACTAAATGAACTAAATGATTTTCCATATATATTTGTTTTCCATTGATTAGAAGTATTTCTTCCTATAACGAATCCAAAACAACTATAAATTGCTGCCATTGTTGAGGAGCAATCTAGTCCATCATAAATCTTATCTCCCCAACTATATTTCATATTTAATAATTTAAATCCTTGTTGTAATAAATTAGTATAGTTGTATGGAATAAAACCATCACTTATTTCATCACTCTTATTTAATACAACATCTTTTAATATTAGATTTCCTTCAATATTTCTTGTTGGAAATTCTAGGATATATGTAGTTTCCGTTTTTGACTTATATGGTAATTTATATCCCATTCTAATATATTGTTCTTCAACCTTTAATAAATTAGTTAATACAACTATAAAATTTTCAGGCTTACAAAACTTTAAGAATTCATCACGACTGCATAGAGCAATATCACTAGCCTTTACCCATCCATCATAATTATACATTCTTACATAATACCAGTTTTTATCTAAACTTTGATGGTATACTATCATTGGAATACCAGTACTAAATCCTGTTTCTTGAAATCTATCAATAGCACTTGTTTCGCTATAAAATTCTGTTGGATATGATCTTAAAGAAGTATGGTTTGTTGAAACGGCATACTTAACATTTACACTACTAGGTATAGCACTTAAATTGCGATTATCTAATATTGCTTGTTGTTGTGCACTTGTTATTACAACTCCATTATTATATATTTTATATTTAGAAATACTACTATAATTTGTTATCCTTCCATTTACATACGTTCCTGTAACGGTTTGATCTAATATTGTTAAATCAACAACATTGGTACCACTACTATTTAATACAATTTGGTTATATGATTTTATCTCATCAATATTCATAATTGTTTTATTCACATCAAGATCGTTACTTGATAATGAATCAATAAAATATTGTGGATTACTCATATCAGGATCTTTTTTTGATACAGTTAACTCAAATGTTGAAGTTTTTTCTTTATCATTCAGTTTAAGTTTTAAAGTAAGAGTTACTATTTTTTCAATATCTCCTCTTGTTACAACACCAGAATTAGAAATAACATTTTCATCACTTGAAGACCATTCACCAATAATACCATTTCCAAATGATGTACGTAATGTTATATCCTTTGTAATTAAACTTTCAAATTTAATAGCTTGAATAGCAGTATTAAATAATGTTTCATATGGGAATATTTGAACTAAAATTTTAAATTCTTTTGTAAATACTTTATCTCCACTAGCAATACTAGCCTTTAATGTAACTTCAGTGTCTTCTGATACAAACATATATTTTCCTGAATTTGATATAGCATTTTCATTACTTGATTCCCAAATAACATCATACCCTAAAGCCCATTCTGATAAAGTAATATCTACATATGTTTTATTAACTACTTTTAAAGTGTTTAATGCCTTAACTTCTGGAATAGCACTATATTCTACATACTTACCATAAATAACTAGATTAGTAGATATTATTGTTTCAATAAACTCTTCTTGAAAGTTGCTATCTACATACCATCCATAAAATTCATGACCGTCAACATCTTTAACAGGTAAGTCAGAAAGTTTTAAAACACTTCCTTCACTTAAAACAATATCATCTATTTTAATATCAATATTCGTTTCAAAACTTACAATGTACATGTTAGCATTTTTTCCACAAGCACTAAGTACAAATACAAAAACTAATGGTATTATTAAGTAAAATACATTTTTCAATTTAATCTCCTTTTAAAGTGGTATTCTTATATAATTATAACATATTATATTTTTAAATGAAATAACTTTTATATCTTTTTAATTATAGTTATCTGTTTCTAAGTTATAAAATATTCCTTCTAATCTTATATTATTTAATGAGTTTTTATCAAGCAAAACTTCTTGTATATATTTTATAAATTTTAAATTATTATAATTATATACTCTTTTTTTATTATTACATTTGCACATAATACATTACAACCTTTCTATACATTTGTATTATATTCTTTTTATCAAGCTATATATAGGCATATAAAAAAGATATTCAGTTAAAACTGAATATCTTTTGTTAGTTCTCATTATTCTTTGTTACTTCAATAATAGCAAATACAAGACTTACTATGAACATTATAAAGAAAATTAAAAGGCTTATGGCTGGTAAGTTACCCTCTATTGTATCTCCTGTAATACAATAGCTTAATACTGATAATCCAATACCAGTACAACTAGCAAAAATTAAAGTACATAATAAAAATATTTTTTTCATATTATCCCTCCTTGAATATAATAACAAATAATTATTTAATTTGCAACAATTTTTTATAATTATTAAAATAGTGATTTATTAGTTATACTATTAATATGTATTTGTTTTTCGATTATACATGAAAAATCTTTTTACTAATAAGCAGAACATTTAATATAATTTTTTCATATATAACAAATATTATTTTTTTTAATCCAAATAAAATCTAAGAGCAAACCACGATATTAATTATATAAGCATGTTATTGTAATTAATTTTCAATTATTAGATTCCTAATTCATAATAATATATGAACTACTAAGAAGTCTTTCATTATATAGTTGGTTTATATTTGATCTTTAAATAAACATAATTATATATTTAATCAATTTAATTGATTTAAATAATTAATAATTTTTATAATTTGTACAGGTTGTTTGTTTCTTTTATTTTCAATACAATTTAATTCAAAATTTTCAAGTTTTAAATTATCAACAGGAGATTTGTTGAAAGCTTTTTTTGCTCCTATCATATTACCAACTGCAACTCTTCTCATAACTCCACGAATATCTGTTTTTGTTCCTTTTGAACAAAGTGGGTTCTCACAAAATTGACATTTCATAGCTAATTCCATAATTAATCTTTTTGGTTCATCAATTGACTGATTTAATGTTTTTGATGTTACAGGTTTTTGAACAATGTTAATAAAGTTTTTTTGATCTTTTTGATATACAAAAGTTTGTAGCTTCATCTGTTTTAAAATTGCATTTGCTGCAGATATACCTGATGTTGTCACTGTTGGCGTACCTGTTCCCATTACTGTTGATTCACCACAACAAACTAAATTATCCCACTGAGTTCTAATATGAAGTCTCTTAAACATATGTTGACCTAACATTTGTTTAGGACCAGCAACAGCACCACCATTTTTAAGAGTATATCTTTCAATCGTTTTTGGTGTTGCCACTTCAGCATGTTTTACAGCATCTTTAAAACCAGGAAATCTTTTTTCTAATACATTGATTAGTCTATTTTTTTCCTTTTCTTTTTTCTGTCTATATTCTTGTGTTGATAAGTTATCCCAATTATCAAATGTCGGACCAATTGCCATAACAATGTGCTCATCTTCATTACATAAAGTTCTATCATCAACACTTAATATATAAGCTGTAACTTCACTTTCATCCAAATTCTTTGGATTTCCAACCAACATTTCAATTGCTGCAGTATCCTCAGGAATAACATTTTTACTTACAATTGTGTAAATAATTACACTAGGATAAGTGGGAATTTGTTTTTTTGCCCAATTTCTTCTTTTTTCAGTAGTGTATTTTTTATCAATTAGTTTATCATATAAATTCCACACAGTTCCTGAATATACTATATGATTTCCTTCTATCACTTTTCCATTATCCAGTAAAACCCCAGAAGGTTTATTATTAGTAAAAATAATAGACTTAACTTCCGTCTCTAAATACATATCACCATTATTTTCTTCAATTACTTTTTCTAACTTACCAGGAAGAAATAATGTTGATCCGGCAGGATAATAGCTTCCACCAATATGATTATCTATAAACATAACTGATGCAAGTATTGCTGGAGCTTCCTCAACTGTTGCATAACAATATGTTGAAGTGAGTTTATCAAAGAAATTAAAAATATTAGGATCTTTAAAATACTTTTTTAATAAGCTTTTTGCACTTTTATTTAAATAACTTAAGAACCTTATATATGATATTGGATGTTTCAAAATGTTTTTTAATCCAGTAATAGGATCTGTTTCTTCAGCAGAATTATAAGTAGGTGTTTCTACCATTACATGTTGATACATAATACCCATATCATGATAAAATCTTCTAATTCCTTTTTCCTCATTAGGAAAAACTTTAATCAATTCCTCTATAAAATCACCAACATTTGGCCAAAATTTAATTCTTTTTCCTTCATAATTAACACAATATAAAAGATCATGTTTTATCATATCAATCGGTTCTTCTAAAGAGTTCATTACAAAACGATGTGCATTAAACCCTTTTTCGCCAAAGCCATATAGCATTGCAGACCCTTGATCAAAAATACGACCCTTTCTTTTAAATATTCCACATGATCCACCTGGATTGTAACTCTTATCAATAACAGCAACAATTAAGCCTCTTTTCGCAAGTAACGCTCCTGCTGTTAATCCAGATAAACCTCCGCCTATAACAATTACATCATACTTCATATTGCCAATTCCTTTCTAATAATATTATCTAAATACATAATATAATATTTTCTTTATTATCTAAACATTACTAAGGACCACATATATTAAACTGATTTTTATTATTATTTAACTGTTTAATTGGTTAGCTAATTTTATTATTTATAATTTATTAATAATAAATTAATTAAAATGTTTTTAAGTTTTATGTAAATATTATAACATTTCTTTATATTTTTGTATACGAAATTAGTTATATATAATATAACATATATTTTTATATTAAAGCAATTACAAACAATATAATAAATAAGAAAAAACTTTGAAGAAATATATTAAAGTTCTATAAGTATTTATAAATTATCCTATATATTTTTATAGTTCATTTTACAAATAAAATAATTATTTATAATAATATAGATTTTTTTTAGTTAAAAACAAATAATATTGACTTTTAATACAAAAAATAAGTATAATATTATAGACATAAGTCTTGGAGGAATTATGAATACAACTATTATAGGAATTGCTGGAGGAACAGCAAGTGGTAAAACAACATTATCGAAAAATATATATGCATTAGCAAAACCATTATCAAGCGTTGCATTAATAAGATTAGATGATTATTATAAAAATAACACTAATTTATCTTTAGAAGAAAGAAAAAAAATTAATTATGATCATCCATCTGCATATGATTACGAATTGTTAATTGAACATATTAACATGCTAAAAGAAGGAAAATCCATTCCTAAACCAACTTATGATTTTGTTGAGCATAATCGTAGTAACATTATTGAATATGTACATCCTGCTAATGTTATCATCATTGAAGGTATTATGCTATTTGCAATACCTGAACTATGTAATATATTTGATATTAAAATCTTTGTTCAAACGCCAGATGATATTAGATTTATTAGAAGATTACAAAGAGATATTACTGCAAGAGGTAGAAGCGTTGATAGTGTAATAAACCAATATGTTACAACAGTAAGACCAATGCATATTCAGTTTGTAGAACCATCAAAACAGTTTGCAGATTTAATTGTTCCTGAAGGCGGAGAAAATGAAGTAGCAATCGATATGATATTTACAAAAATAAAAAACCTCATTTTATGAGGTTAAATAATGTCTTTAAATAGACATTTTTTTTATTGTAATAAATAAAAATAATGCTTATTATTAATATTATCTTCTGCCTATCTAAGTATTGCCTTTCACAAGTTCCTTAATCAAGAAAGCATATATATCAGATAAGTCACTTAATTAATCTAATTTTTATATAGAGCTATTTATATTATTGATGTAAACAGTAAAAATGCTGTTACAATTAAACAACAAAAGAAAATTATAAAAATATTATTAATTTATTCACCTAATTGATTATATATAATTTAGTTAATTTTATAACTTATATTTATAATTTTTAATAATAATAAATATAATTAAAAACGTAATAATACATTAAATAATACTACTTGAAAAATATAAATAAAAAATGATATAAGATTAAATTTATAAGAAGTTATGTTTTTTCTATTAATTATTAAATATATTATTTGTCCAATAATAACAGGAATTGATAAAAATTCTAAAATCCAGGGGAATAATACTGCCATTTCCATATTAGTTCCAACCAT